>NZ_JBSYHW010000021.1:0-38827 GCF_056108345.1 Cyanobium sp. NIVA-CYA 375
CTTTCCCATGGCGAGTCGCAGCCGCCAGGGAGGTCAACTATTTTTATGGTTACCTTGGGATTGCTCGCAATATCATGGGCACTTTTGGTGTCTAGGATGCACTTTTTTGGGAGGCCCGTGAATGTCTGCCTGGCTTCAACTATTACAAAGTGGTCCACAAAATCGTCTAAAATTCTTATTCTTAGCCTAAGCAAATCAAGCTCATTGAAAAAAATTGAGCAGTCGATAACCTTGTAATCTGGGCTGCCCGCTGGTTGATAATTTTTCAAGATGTGACCTCATTTAATCCTTTGATCTGTAATTTGCGAGTTTGACGACGCGACCGGCAACTAAGGCTGCGAAGTTATCGGGTTTGGATTGTCGAGACAAAAGTTCAGTGCTTATGCTGATAACTCTACGGGTAGTCCTATGTTGATTCCAGGCCTTCCCCAGGCGCGCCCCGAGGTTGAAGGCCTCAAGGCCTACAGCGCACCGTTGGAGGGGCGGCGGGGGATGCTGCGGCTCGATTTCAACGAAAACACGATGGGCCCAAGCCCGCAGGTGGTGGCTGCGATCCGCGCCATTCCGGCTGAGCAATACGCCATCTATCCCGAATACGACGGCCTGCGCCAGGCCGTGGTGGCAAACCTGGCCCTGCGATTGGCGCCCAGCCAGATCGGCCTGTTCAACGGGGTCGATGCGGCGATCCATGCCATCTTTCACGCCTACGGCGATCGTGGCGACACCCTGCTCACCACCAGCCCCACCTTCGGCTACTACACCCCCTGCGCCCAGATGCAGGGCATGGCGATCGAGGCCATCCCGTACCGGCTGCCGGATTTTGGCTTCCCCCTGGAGGAGCTGCGGGCGGCATTGCAGGGCTGCCCACGCATCCTGCTGATTTGCAATCCCAACAACCCCACCGGCACCCGACTTGCACCGCAGCTGATTCTGGAGTTGGCGGCTTCGGCGCCCCGCACCCTGGTGGTCGTGGATGAGCTCTATGAGGCCTTCACTGGCGACAGTGTGCTGCCTTCTGCCAATTTTGCTGCCACCCCGAATCTGCTGGTCCTGCGCTCCCTTGCCAAGACGGCCGGCCTGGCGGGTCTGCGCATCGGTTTTGCCATTGGCGCTGCGCCAGTTGTGGATCGCATCGCTCGGGTTACAGGCCCCTATGACATCAATAGTTTCGCGGTGACTGCCGCCCATGCGGCCCTGGCGGACCAGGCCTATGTAGATAGCTATGTGGCCGAAGTGCTGCGGGCCCGCACCTGGTTGGTGCAGCAGTTGCAAGGGGCTGGTGTGCGGCACCACGCTGCGGGTGGTAATTACTTGCTGATCTGGCCCGAGCGCCCGGCTGAGGAGGTGGAGCAGCGCCTGCGGCAGGCGGGCATCTTGGTGCGCTCGATGGCCACCAAACCTTTGATCGACGGCTCCTTGAGGGTGAGCCTTGGCACTACCGAGCAGATGCAGCGTTTCTGGGCTACCTATCTGCAGGCCGCTTAGCGCATCACCTCGATCACCATGCCATCGCCGAGTTTGCCCGGCAGGCTGAGCGTGCGGCCAGGGCGCTTCACCGGGGTGCCGGCCATCGCATCAAGGAAAGGTTGCAGCGTGGTTTGGTCGCAGTCTTTAGGGGTTGTTTTGCCGCTGACAAATTGCACCGGGATCACGCGGCGGGGCTGGAGCTCGCGCACCACCTCGGCGGCTTCGGCACCGGTGTACACCTTGGCGCCGCCACCCACGCCGATGATCAGTACGTCGGGGCGACCCAGCATCACCTTGTCGGCGGGGCTGAGCCGGGCCGCGGTGCCGCCGAGATGGGCGATGTCCAGGCCACCCTGCTTCCAGCGCCACAGGGTGGATTGGCCGAAGCGGCGCCCCCCAACGCGATCGTGGGGACCGGCAATGCCCTCGATGGCAAGGCCACCCACCTTGAAGGAGCCTGGATCCACCAGCATCTTGCCGCTGGCCACCGGTGCGCCCTCATCCAGTAGTCGGCTGCTGGCCAGGATCACCGTGGCACTCACCCGGGGTTCGGCCAGGCCGGCGGCGCAGGCCACGGCTTTAAAGGGGTTAACGAGCACGCTGGCACCGCCGCCACTGATCAGCAGGGCGCTGTGGCCGTAGCTGGTAATCGTGACGCCGCTGCCTGCGAGGGCTGGGCCGGATGCCAGCAATGCGGCGCCCAGACCGAGCGAACTCAAGCTGAGAGCAGCGAAGGTGGGCAGCGAGCGCATGGAGAGGCAGCAGTCGCTGTGACGCTAACCCAACTCATTTACTGGGTCTGGCTAGCTGACCTGGCGCAGAAAGTTGGCAAGCAGCGCGTGACCCTCCTGGGTGAGCACGCTTTCGGGGTGGAATTGCACCCCCTGAATGTGGGCAAAGTGGCGGTGGCGCAGGCCCATGATCGTGCCGTCGTCGAGCCAGGCGGTGATCTCGAGGCAGTCGGGCAGCGATTCGCGCTCGGCGATCAGGCTGTGATATCTGGTGGCGGTGAGGGGGTTGGGCAGACCCTCAAACACGCCTTGGTCGCTGTGGTGCACCGGCGACGTCTTGCCGTGCATCAGCTCCTTGGCCCGCACCACCTTGCCGCCGTACACCTGGGCGATCGCCTGGTGACCCAGGCACACCCCCAGGGTGGGGATGGTGGGGCTGAGCTGCTGCAGCACCTCCAGGCATACCCCCGACTGATCTGGATCGCCAGGCCCTGGTGAAATCAAGATGGCGGCTGGGGCCAGCTCTCGGATCTGCTCGAGGCTGAGGGCGTCGTTGCGCTCCACCCGCAGTTCGGCGGCAATGGGGTGCTCGGCGGCTAGCTCGCCCAGATACTGCACCAGGTTGAAGGTGAAGCTGTCGTAGTTGTCGAGAACGAGAAGCATCGCCGCGCCTGGCCTGCCCCTATTCAAAGGCCCAGCCGGGTAAGCAGGGGTGGCACGAGCAGCAGCAGGGCGATCATTAGCGACGACAGGGCCGCCACCAGCACCGCAGCGGCGGCGCAATCCTTGGCGATCCTGGCCAGGGGATGGAACTGGCGGCCGATGGCCAGATCCACCACCGCTTCGGTGGCGGTGTTGAGCAGCTCCAGCACCAGCACCGCCGCCACGGTGAGCACCAGCACCGCCAGCTGGGCCGTGGGTAGTTGCAGCCACAGCCCCAGGCCGAACACCACGGCGCCGGTGATCACGTGGATGCGGAAGTTGCGCTGGCTGGCAAAGCCGTAGGCCAGGCCTTGAGCGGCATAACGAAAACTCGCCGGCAGATCACTGGCCACCGTCCAGGCCCTGGCCCTGAGGCGGCGCCCCCTGGTCTCTGGGGTCGGTAAGGGGCGCAGATTTGTCATGGCTTAGCTGGCACCTTAATTAGCCCCATCTGGCGCGCCAGCATTGCCGCCAGGCTCGGCTCGTCGGGGTGGTCCCAGCCCAGCAGGTGCAGCAGGCCATGGCTGGCCAGAAATAGCAGCTCCTGCTCCAGGCTGTGGCAGTGGTCTGGAGCTTGGCGGTCTGCCGTTTCTACGGAGATAACGATGTCGCCCAGCTCCAGGGGCTCCGCCTCCCAGGATGCCGGCATCGGCGGGGTGCCATCGGTCGCTTCGTCCTGGGCGGCGAAGGCCAGCACGTCGGTGGGGCCTTCTTTCTGGCGCCAATCGGCATTGAGCTCGGCGATTTCGGCGTCAGCCACCAGGCTCAGCCCCAGGCTGTAGGCGGGGGCTTGCAGGCCAGCAGGGAGCTCCGGGGCCAGCTGCTGTAGCCAGGTGCTCATCAGCGACTGCCAATAAATGGCACCGGCCTGCTGCAGGGGGAGGGGCAGATCGGGATCAGCGCTAAAGGCCAGGTCGAGATCGATCGGAGCGGCCATCTCAGCCTCCGGGCAGCTGGGGGCGGCCAAGCCAGGCAATCAGCAGCAAGAAGCCGCTGAGGCCCAGGGCCGTAAGCCCGAAGTGAAACAGACTTTGGCGGCCCTTACGCACCATGTTGCGCATCGCCAACTTGACGAAGCTGGGATTTTCGCTGGGCTGGGGTTCAGTCATCGCTGCTACCTCCGGCCACGTCGACGCCCGCATGCAGCAGGCTCTGGATAAAGGGATCGAGATCGCCGTCCATGACGCCCTGAACGTCGGTGGTTTCCTGCTGGGTGCGCAAATCTTTCACCATTTGGTAGGGGTGAAATACATAGTTGCGGATCTGGTTGCCCCAGGCCGCTTCCACAATGTCGCCGCGGATGTCGGCGATTTCGGAAGCCCGCTGCTCCTGGGCAATCACCAGCAACTTGGCCATCAATAGGGCCATCGCCTTTTCCTTGTTCTGGAGTTGGGAGCGCTCCTGGGTGCAGCGCACGGCCAGGCCTGTTGGGATGTGCAGGATGCGCACGGCCGTTTCCACCTTGTTGACGTTCTGGCCGCCGGCACCGCCGGAGCGCGAGGTGGTGATCTCAAGGTCCTTGTCGGGGATGTCGAGCTTCACATCCTCCTCGATCTGGGGCATCACCTCAACTCCGGCGAAGCTCGTCTGGCGCTTGTCGTTGGCATTGAACGGCGAAATCCGCACCAGCCGGTGGGTGCCCTTTTCGTTACGCAGGTAGCCGTAGGCGTAGCGGCCCTCGATCTCAATCGTGCAGCTCTTGATTCCCGCTTCCTCCCCCTCGCTGAGCTCGTCCACGCTCACCTTCATGTCGTGGTCTTCGGCCCAGCGGGTGTACATGCGCATCAGCATCAGGGCCCAGTCCTGGGCGTCGGTGCCGCCGGCGCCGGCGTTGATACTGATCACGGCACCCTCCTTGTCGTAGGGGCCAGAGAGCAGGCGCTCCAGTTCCCAACGGTCCAGGTCGGTTTTAAGTGACTGCAGGGCTTGGTTGGATTCAGCCAGCAGCTCCTCATCCGGCTCGAGGCCGTAGAGCTCCACGGTGGCCTCCCCATCGGAGACGCTGGCCTGCCATTTCGCCAATTGCTCAAGCTGGGCCCTCACCTCATCGAGCTGGCGCATCTTGAGCTGAGCCTGCTTCTGGTCGTCCCAGAAGTCGCTTTGGGAGGCCAGCTGCTCCAGATCCTGTTGGCGAGCTTTCAGGGCCGGTACGTCAAAGACAGTCCTGGGCGTGGCCCAGGCGGTCAGTGAGCTCGGAGAGGTCACGCTTGAAGTCGGTGAGATCGAGCACCGGTGCAGCTAAATAGTTACTTGACGGTATCAGCGCTGGCCAGGGCTGTCGGTACGAGGAGGAGGGGGGAAGGGGTTTTGTTGGTTGACTAAGGCTTGGCTTAGCTAATTGATTTGGGCGCAAGGCTCCCGAGTCCACGCCCCTGGCTCGCTTCTACGATCTCCAAACACCCATAGGACCGTCGAGATGGCCGCCACCGTTGAGATCTACACCTGGCGGGCCTGTCCCTTCTGCGTGCGCGCCAAAGCCCTGCTCGACCGTAAGGGGGTGGCTTATGCCGAATTCGCCATCGATGGTGACGAGGCGGCTCGCTCGGCGATGGCGGCCAAGAGCGGTGGGCGGCGCAGCGTGCCCCAGACCTTTATCAATGGCCAGCACGTAGGCGGTTGCGACGACCTGCATGCCCTCGAGCGCTCCGGTCAGCTCGACGTTCTGCTGGCGAGCTGAGCGGTGGCATCCCAACTGTTCGTGATCGATCCGATCGCCCGGCTTAATCCAGCCAAAGATTCCAGCGTTGCCCTGATGCAGGCGGCCCAGCGAGCGGGCGAGCAGGTGTGGGTGTGCACCATCGCCGATCTTTCTGCCGCCGATGGCCCCGGGGGCCATGGCGCCTGGGCGGTGGCCCAGCCACTTGAGCCCCAGCCGGATGGCGCAGCCAGTTGGTATGGCCTGGGCGATCCCCAGCTGCGGCCCCTCACCGCCTTCCCGCGGGTGTGGATGCGCAAGGACCCACCCGTGGATGAGGCCTACCTCTATGCCACCCACCTGCTGGATTTGGCGGAGCGCCAGGGGGTGCGGGTGCTCAACCGGCCCGCTTCGCTGCGGGCCTGGAACGAAAAACTCAGTTCCCTGCGTTGGAGCCAGCTAATGGCACCAACCCTGGTGGCTAGTCGGGTGACGGCGCTGGCCGCTTTCACCGCCGAGCATGGTGAGGTGGTGCTCAAGCCCCTGGGGGGTCGAGCTGGCCAGGGGGTGGTATTTGCTTCTGCAGCAACGCCAGGCTTGCGGGCCCTGCTGGAGCTGGTGACCGGCCAGGAGCAGCTGCCGGTGATGGTGCAGGCCTTTTTGCCAGGAGTGAGTGCTGGAGATAAGCGCATCCTGCTGGTGGATGGCGAGCCCCTGGGCGCTGTGAATCGCATCCCCGCCGGTGGCGAGTTCCGCAGCAACCTGGCCGTGGGCGGTGCCCCGGAGGTCACTGAGCTCACTGCAGTTGAAAGAGCCATCTGCGCCGAGCTGGCGCCCGCGTTGCGGGCTGAAGGTTTGTTTTTTGTGGGCATCGATGTGATCGATGGCCGCCTCAGCGAGATCAATGTGACCAGCCCCACCGGCGTGCGCGAGGTGGAGCGGCTGGCCGGGATTCCGCTGGCGGATCAGACGATGGCGCGGCTGCTGGCTGCTTGATGGTCGGTGGCGCAGCTGAGCTGCTGCTGCAGTACGCCCAGCTTCAGGGCCACCTCCTGCAGCTCCCGCTCCACTGTTGAACCCCTCACTAGGCCAGCACCGGCGGTGAGCTCGAGCCGGTCGCCTCGCAGGGTGCCGCTGCGGATCGCCACCCGCAGGTCGGCGTCGCCGGCGCTGTCGATCCAGCCGATTGGGGCGGCGTAGTGGCCGCGCTCGAAGGGCTCCAGGCTGCGCAGCCAGGCCATCGCCTCGCGACGCGGCAGGCCGGCTACGGCGGGGGTGGGATGGAGGGCGGCGGCGATGCTCAGGGCCTGATGCTGGCCCAGGGCCGCCGTGATCGGGGTGTGTAGGTGCACCAGTTGGCCGTGGCGGGCCAGGCGTGGATGGCGCGGTCGCCGCGGGTTGAGGCCCGCTCTGGCGAGCACGGCGGTAATCGTGTCCACCACCAGCTCATGCTCATGGCGATCTTTGCAGGAGTGCAGCAGCCCTGCGGCCTGCTCTCCAGCTGGGGCGGTGCCCGCTAGGGCATCACTGCGCAGTTGCCCCTGACGCACCGTGAGCAACCGTTCGGGGGAGGCGCCGATCAGGGCAGTTCCATGGGCTTGCTGCCACAGAAAGCGGCAGCTGCCGCTCTGGTGGCGCCGTAGGGGGGCCAGCAGGGCCAGTGGATGGGGCGCGGCCTCAAGCTGCAGCTCCTGGCGCACGGCCAGCACCACTTTTTCCAGCTCGCCCCGCTCCACCCGCTCCAGGCCCCGCTCAACAGCGGAGCGGTAGCTCTCCTGCCATGGCGAACTGCGGCGGATGGCGATGCGACTGACAGCCCTCGGCTCCAGCCCGTCTTGCTGTTGCACCAGGCGCTCCAGCCGGCGAGCTTGCTCCCACAGCTCTTCGGCTAGCTGCCGCGGTGTTACGCCGCCGCCGAGGCTGCGCTGCAGCCGCAGCCAGCAGTGCTGGCCCTGGCGGCTCAGCTGCCAGCGCGGCAGCACGGCCTGTACGCCAGGGATGGCGGTAGGTCCCGGCTGCAGGGGCGCTTCAAAGAAGCCGAAGGCCAGCAGCACTCGCGGCCGGGCCAGGGGCGGGCCGCTCTCCGGGGTGGCTAGGCGGCTGAGGCAGGCGCTGGCAAACCGCTGGGCCAGCTCAAAGCGACGTGGCCCACTGAGCTCGAGGCTGTTGGTGCGTCCGGCGGCGGCAATGCAGAGCCCCGGTGCCCCATCCCAGAGGAAGCGGAAGCTGTCGCCGCCTGAAGCCAGGGCTTCAGCCTCGGGCTCCAGATGGGGTAGCAGCAGCATCGGGTCGCCGCCGGCCAGGGGCAGGGCCAGGCTGAGGACGCCCTCCTCCTCCAGCTGGCGCGCCCGCTCGTTGGCGGCGGCCAGCAAACTGGTGAATGAATCACCCGTTGAATCGGTGAAGGAAGAAGGGGCCTGCACCAGGAAGGGCCGGGGCCGCGACGAAGAGCTGCTCAAATGTATGGGCCCTGCAGTGGCTGCCGCCTGCGGCCCCCATGACTGAGCCCAAGGTCGTCGCAAGCCGTTACGCCAATTCCGTTGATCGCCGCCGGCTGTGGCAGGCGGCGATCAAGTGGCCGATGTACGCGGTGGCGGTGATGCCGGTGCTTCTGGCCGCCGGCTGGCGCTTCGGCCGGGCGGAGCCGGTGCGTCTCGACCAGTTGCTGCTGTTTCTGTTGGCGGCGGTGCTGCTGCTGGCCTGGGAAAACCTGGCCAACGATGTTTTTGATGCCGACACCGGCGTAGATGCCAACGGCAAGCCCCATTCCGTGGTGAACCTCACCGGCCGGCGCGATCGGGTGGCCGGGCTGGCCAACGGCTGCCTGCTGCTGGGCCTGGCTCTGATGGCGCTGGTGGCCTGGTGCAGCAGCCCGGCGGTGCTGGCCTTGGTGCTGGCCTGCTGCGGCCTGGGCTACCTGTACCAGGGGCCGCCGTTTCGGCTGGGCTATCGGGGCCTGGGTGAGCCCCTCTGTTGGCTCGCTTTCGGCCCCTTGGCCACCGCCGCCGGCCTGCTGGCCCTGGCACCCGCGGGGGCCAGCGGGGTGCCCTGGCGCATCGCCCTGGCCCTTGGCAGTGGCCCGGCCCTCGCCACCGCCCTGGTGCTGTTCTGCTCCCATTTCCACCAGGTTGATGAGGACGCCGCCCATGGCAAGCGCTCGCCGGTGGTGCATCTGGGTACGGAGGCTGCCTCGGGGCTGGTGCCCTGGTTTGTGGCCGGCTGTTTGGGCCTGCAGTGGGCGCCGGTGCTGCTGGGCCAGTGGCCGCTCACGGCCCTGCTCGGCGTGATCGGCCTGCCGCCGGCCCGTCAGCTGATCGCCCTGTTGCAGCGCCACCATGGCGAGCCTGGGCGGATCAGCGGCAGCAAATTTCTGGCCCTGCGCTTTCAGGCGCTCAACGGTTTGGGTTTGGCCCTGGGCCTGGCCCTGGGGCGCTTCACAGGATGAGCCAGGGGGGCCTGCTGCAGTTGCGGTGGCGGCCCTTCGGCTTCGCCCTGCCCCAGCCCCTGGTTACGGCTGCAGGCACCGTGCAGCAGCGGCGCGGCTGGCTGCTGCGCTTGCAGAGCCCCGAGGGCGATCTGGGCTGGGGCGAGGCTGCGCCCCTCGCTGGCCAGCTGGAGCCATTGGCGGCGGCCCTCGCTGCTTTAGATGGCAGCTACGGGGCAGCCGAACTCGAGAGGTTGCTGCAGGCGGGCCAGTTGCCCCCAACCCTTGCCTTTGCCCTCGGGGCTGCCCTGGCCGAGCTGGCCGGCTTGCCGCAGCGCCGCTGGCTGCCGCCGCCCCCTGCGGCGCGGCTGCTGCCGCCAGGACCAGCCGCCATTGAGGTTTTGGACCAGCTGGAACCCGAGCTGGGGCCGGCTCCGGTGTTCAAGTGGAAGCTGGCCGTTTGCGCCGATGGCTTGGAGCGCGAGCTGCTGGAGCAGCTGCTGCAGCGCCTGCCAGCAACCGCCCGCCTGCGCCTTGATGCCAATGGCGGCTGGAGCCGGGCCACGGCGGCGGCCTGGGCCGGGCGTTTGGCGGGAGAGCCGCGGCTGCAGTGGCTGGAGCAGCCCCTGGCCCCGGCCGACCAGGCGGGCCTGGAGGCCTTGGCGGCCCAGGTGCCCGTGGCTCTAGATGAATCGTTGCAGTGCGACCCTGGCCTGCGCTGCAGTTGGCCGGGCTGGCAGGTGCGCCGCCCCAGCCAGGAGGGGGACCCTCGAGAGCTGCTGGCGGCCCTGGAGCGGGGCAGGCCGCGGCTGATGCTCAGCACAGCCTTTGAAACCGGCATCGGCCGGCGCTGGCTCGAGCATCTAGCTGCCCTGCAGGCCGAAGGCCCCACACCGGCGGCACCGGGCTTGGCGCCGGGCTGGCAAGCCCCCGGGGCACTAGCCAGCGCCGATCCGGCAGCGGTGTGGACTGCTGCAGGCCAGCCCGCCGCAGGCTAGCCGCAATGACGCCCGAGCAATTGCAAAAGCTCTGGGATGCCGGCCGCCTGGCGGCCTTGGCGGGCCCGGCTGCCAGCGACCAGCAGGCTTTAGCGGCGGCGATCGGGCCCGATGGCCTTGGCCCCCTGCAGGAGCGTTGGGGGCCAGGGGTGGTGCTGGGTAGTGGCGGCAGCACGGGCGGTCGCCGCTGGTGCCTGCAGCCCCTGGCCCACCTGCAGGCTTCGGCGGGAGCCACTGGCCGCTGGCTGGAGGGGTTGGGCCTAGAGCCTGCGGCTTGCCTGCAGCTCAACCCCCTGCCGTTGCACCACGTCAGTGGCTTGCTGCCCTGGGTGCGGGCCCAGCACTGGGGCGCCGGCCACCAGCGCCTCGATCCGGCCTGGATGCGCGATCCGGCTCGGTTGGCTGCGGCTGCCCCGCTGGATCCAGACCGCCCGGCCTTGCTTTCCCTGGTGCCCACCCAGCTGCAGCGGCTGCTGGCTGCTGCCGAGGGCGTGGCCTGGCTGCAGCGTTTGGCATTGATTTGGGTGGGTGGGGCGCCGCTGCCACCGGCGCTGGCGGAGCGGGCCAGGCTGGCCGGGTTGCGGCTCGCCCCTTGCTACGGGGCCACGGAAACGGCGGCGATGGTGTGTGCCCTGGCGCCGGAGGCTTTCCTGGCGGGCGCGGCGGGTTGCGGCGTCCCCTTGGCAGATGTGCAGCTGCGGCTTGGCGCGGAGCAGGCCGTTGAGGTGCGCTGCGAGCGGCTCAGCCCGGGCTGGCTGGAGGCTGGCCGGCTCCAGCCCCTGCCGCGCACGGCCGATGGCTGGTGGCGCAGTGGCGACGCTGGCCGGCTGGGCCCAGCGGGGCTGGAGCTACTGGGACGCCTTGATGGGGCCATTCACAGCGGCGGTGAAACTGTTTTCCCCGAGCTGCTGGAGCAGCGGCTAACGCAGCTGGCCCAGGCCTCCGGCTTGCCACTGCAGGCCCTATTGCTGTTGCCAATCGATGATCCCGATTGGGGCCAGCGCCTGGTGGCCCTAGTGCGGCCCAGCTCGCCCCAGCAGGGTTGGCAGGAGCTGCAGTTGGCGTTGCAGCTGCTTTGTGATTCCTGGGCGCCGGCCGAGCGCCCGTGCCGGTGGCTGCACTGCCCCGAGCTGGCGCCAGCGGAGCTGGGCAAATGGCAACGAAATCGTTGGCGGGCCTGGGTTGATCAGCTAAAAGCTGTTCAGGTCGTCTCTCCTGCGTCAGTCGATGTCGAGCCTGTCTGAGAGCGAGATCAGCAACAAGAAGCTGGCGGCGGGTCTCACCGGAATTTTTCTGGGCGCCTTTGGGGTGCACAAATTCATCCTGGGGTACACCAAGCCGGCTGTGATCATGTTGGTGTTGTCGCTGCTGACCTGCGGGGTTGGTTATTTTATTTTTCAAGTAAGCGGCATTGTTGAGGGCGTTATTTATTTGACGAAATCAAATGCTGAATTTGAAGCTGAGTATTTAGATGGCCAAAAAGATTGGTTCTGAAGCCTTATCCCAGGCTCCGGTTTTATTGCTGTTGGCTGGGGCGGGTGCCCTGAGTTTTGGTATTGCTGAAGCGATCCCCCACGACGGCCTGCATCCGCTGGCGCTGATGGCGGCCCTGTTGCCCCTGCAGTTGGCGGCTCTGCTTTACGTGTTTAGCCGGCCCTAAAGGGGCTGGATGCCCTGGCCCAGGCTCGATGCTTCCAGCCAGCGCTGCACCCCAGCTGGCAGCGGGCAGCGCCGGCGGCTGGCCGTCTCGATCGCCAGGTGCCTGGTTAGTGCCTTGGCTGCGGCCCGCTCGCCGCTGCGGAAGTTGTAGTGCACCTCGAAGCTGCCGGAATCCAGGCGCCGGGGTTCCAGCTGGATTGCTAAGGGGTCGCCGCAGGCAAGGGGAGCGAGGAAGTCGGCGCTGCAATGCACGAGCGGCAGGGCAATAGGTGGTATCTGCCCCGGGGTGGGAAAGATTTCAGCGGCAGGCAGGCCATAGCTCTCCAGGCTTTCTTCGTAAGCTTCGTGACACCAGCGCAGCAGCTGGTGGAAATGCATCACCCCGGCGGCGTCCGTGTCCCCGAAGCGCACGGTGCGGCAGAGCAGCAGCCAGCTGCTGGAATCAGCGATCAACCGACCCCATGATCACGTCGATGGAGCCCAGGATGGCCATGATGTCGGCCACCTTGGCCCCCTTGAGAATGTGGGGCAGGATTTGTAGGTTGTTGAAGTCGGCGGCGCGGATCTTGAAGCGCCAGGGAGTGACATCATTGTTGCCCTGCAGGTACACCCCGATTTCGCCCTTGCCAGATTCCAGGCGGGTGTAGAGCTCACCCTGGGGAATCTTGAAGGTGGGGGCCACTTTCTTGGCCACGTATTGATAATCAAAGCCGGAAAACTCACTGCCCTTGCCCTCTGCCATGCGGCGGGCTTCCAGATGCTCGGTGGCTCCACCGGGAATCATGGCGCAGGCCTGGCGCAGGATCTTCAGCGATTCGCGCATTTCCTTGACGCGCACCCGGTAGCGGGCGTAGCAGTCGCCCTCCTGTTCGCAGACCACGTCCCAGTCGAAGTCGTCGTAGCACTCGTAGTGATCCACCTTACGCAGGTCCCAGGGCACGCCCGAGGCGCGCAACATTGGGCCCGAGAGGCTCCAGTTGATCGCCATCTCGCGGCTGATCACGCCCAGCCCTTCGATGCGGCGGCGGAAAATCGGGTTGTTGGTAATTAGCTTTTCGTATTCGTCGATCTTGGGACCAAACCAGTCGCAGAAGTCGAGGCACTTCTCCAGCCAGCCGTAGGGCAGGTCTGCGGCTACACCACCGATGCGGAAATAGTTGTTGTTGATCAGTCGCTGGCCGGTGGCCGCTTCCCAGAGGTCGTAGATCATCTCCCGCTCGCGGAAAATGTAGAAAAATGGCGTTTGTGCGCCCACATCGGCCAGGAAGGGGCCAAGCCAGAGCAGGTGGTTGGCGATGCGGTTGAGCTCCAGCATCAGCACGCGGATGTAGCTGGCCCGCTTGGGCACGGGCACATCGGCCAGCCGCTCCGGGGCGTTGACCACAATCGCCTCGTAAAACATGCCAGCCGCATAGTCCATGCGGCTCACGTAGGGCACAAACATCACGTTCGTGCGGTTTTCGGCAATCTTCTCCATGCCGCGGTGCAGGTAGCCGATTACCGGCTCGCAATCGACCACGTCCTCGCCATCGAGGGTCACCACCAGCCGCAACACCCCGTGCATCGAGGGGTGGTGGGGGCCGAAGTTGACCACCATCGGCTCCGTGCGCGTCTCCAGCTGCGTCATGGGGCCGTGGGGTTAAGCGCTTTGCAGAGATCTTAGGAAGGAAGGGCCCGCCAGACGATCCGTGCCGGCGAAGATCGCAGCAGCGCCCCCGGATACGGCTCCTAAACTTGTTGGGGCAGTGTTGAATCCGCGCTAACCATGGGTCAGCACCAGCCAGCGCCTTTGCGAAAAATGGCGGCACCGGCAGCGGCAGCCCTCTCGCGCTGGCTGCTGGCTCCACACCAGCTCCGGGCAGCCCGGCAGCGCCAGCTGCTCATCGACAGCCTCACGGCAGTGCTGCCCACCGGGGAGGAGAGCAGCCAGGTGGGGTTGGCGATCCTGCAGGGCGCCCGGGCCCTCAGCATGGCCGATGGCGATTTCGACCAGGAGGAGTGGGAGCTTTTTTACTTCTGCCTCAAGAGCCTGCGCCTCAGCGATGCCCAGCGCCAGAGCGCGGATCTGCATGGCTCACCCGATCCCAAGCGGATCGCCGCCAGCCTTGCGGCCATCTCAGACCCCAGCCAGCAGCTAGCGATTGCCCGCTGCTACTGCCTGTTTGCGGCGGCGGATGGCCAGGGAACAGCGGCGGAACTCGGTCTGTTGCAGACCCTGCTGCAGGTGCTTGGTCACCCCGAACTGGAACGGGAGCTGCCCGATCTCTGCCGCCGCTTTTGCCCTGCGCCCAGCTGGTGGGGTCGCTTTCGCCATGGCTTGGGCCAGCGGCTCGCCCGCTGGGCTTCTCCCCACCGCCGCCGCCGCTGAGTGGCCATGGCTGATCCCGCCGCCAACTTCGCCGATTACGTCCCTGCCGAGCCTGCTGTGGCGGTGTTGGCCGACCTGGGGTGAGCTCCCAAAGCTCCCGTTACAGAGGGCCTCCGCTTCCCGTCCATGTTCTGCATCACCTCAAAGCAGGGTTTGTGGTCCTTCTGGGCGGTTTTGATGCTTGGGTTGGCCTCCCAACAAGGCCCTGAATATGCATTTTCTGCATATTCAGGGCGCTGAACCGGTTGCAGATTGCCAATGGCTCGGCGAGCCCTGGGCCATCCGAGGGAAGGGCACGGGCGGGGGCGATGGCAGTCAAAAGTTCACCAGCGGCTGAATTTGGTTCAGCTCGTCGGCGAGTTCGGCGCTGGCTTGACAGTAATGATGCGTGGCGCCTGGATCAGGGCAACTCCAGCCAGCCGCGTAGGGCCAGATCCAGATCCACCAGCACATCGGGCTCCAGCTGCCCCACCACCTCTCCCACGGCAGCGAGCGGCACGGTGAAGAGCTTGTCGGCCATTAGCTGGGAGGGTTTGCGCAGGCCATTGCGCGGCGAAGGATCCACGGCGATCCGAACCAGGGGTGCCTGCCTGATGGTGCTGGTGAGCGGGCAGAGGGTGACGCTGGGATGGGCTTGCAGCCAGCGATCCGCCTGAACCACCACCGCGGGCCGAGGCTTACCGGAATAGGCGCCGGGGCTGGCCACGGTCACCACCGTGCCGCGGCGCAGAGCGGTTGGGGTCATGCGGTCCAGTCGTTCCAGTCGGGTACCTGCTCACTCCAATGGGGCGGCTCCTGCTGGCAGAGGTGCTCCGATTGGCGGCGGGCTTCGGAAGCGTCGCCGTGGCGGCTCAGATATTGGCTGATGGCGTCGCGGATGCAGGCGCTGCGGGTCTTGCCCAGCTGCTGGGCCAGCTGATCCAGCCGCCGTTCCAGTTCAGGCTCTACGCGCACACCAAGCGCCATCGCCTCACCTGTTCAACATTTTGTTCAACGCTAACTTGGTTGGGTGTCGGCCGTCGAGCCCCCCTTAAGAACTTTGGCCAAGAAAGGGAAACAAGATCCGGGCATGAGCTGGATAGGCAGGTCATGGCCGCCAGACGGTGGCTTGCCTGATGCCAGCCTGTCCGGATGCTTTGCTGTCGTGCCCATTGCCGGCTCCTTCCCAGTTGCAACAGACCTTCAGCCACCAACCCGTGCTGGCCGAGGCGGTGCTGGCGGGCTTTGCTTGCCTGCCAGCAGGCCTGCTGATCGACTGCACCCTCGGCGGCGGCGGCCATAGCGAGCTGCTGCTGCAGGCCAATCCCGGCTTGCGACTTGTGGGGCTGGACCAGGACCCAAGCGCCCGTGCCGCCGCCGCCGAGCGCCTCGCCCCATTTGGCGATCGGGTCACAATCGTGGCCGCCAACTTCGCCGATTACATCCCTGCGGAGCCGGCCGTAGCGGTGCTGGCTGATCTGGGGGTGAGCAGTCCCCAGCTGGATGTGGCGGCCCGGGGCTTCAGCTTCCGGCTCGAGGGGCCGTTGGATATGCGCATGAACCCCGAGCGCGGCCAAACGGCTGGGGAGCTGCTTGATAGTGCCGGCGAGAGCGAGCTGGCAGATCTGATCTATGGCTACGGCGAGGAGCGATTGTCGCGGCGGATTGCCCGGCGGATCAAGGAGCAGGGGCCCTGGGGGAATGCCGAACAGCCGCGCCATACCGCCGAGCTGGCCTACCTGGTGGCCGGTTGCTATCCACCGGCGGCGCGCCGCGGCCGCATCCATCCAGCCACACGCACCTTTCAGGCCCTGCGCATTGCCGTAAACGATGAGTTGGGGGTGTTGGACAAGCTGTTGCACAACGCCTCCAACTGGCTGGAGCCAGGCGGGCTGCTGGCTGTGATCAGCTTCCACTCCCTTGAAGATCGGCGGGTGAAAACGGCCTTTCTGGCCGACGCTCGGCTGGAGCGGGTAACGCGCAAGGCGATTAAGGCCAGCCCCGAGGAGGCCGAAGCCAATCCGCGCAGCCGTAGCGCCCGGCTGCGGGTGGCACAGCGGCGCAGTGAGTAGCTGGAGGATGACTAGATGCTATGTAAGGACGTCTGAGGAATTCAATTTGCCCATGGAAGAGAAACAAGCAAATTCGCTGGCGCTTGCCACATTCGTGATTGGATCCGTTATGGGGGGCGCACTCAATTCTACTCTTATGGGCAGTATTCAGTATGAAGCAGGTATTAACGAGATTTACCACTGCGCGCGAAGCTATCAATCCCAGGCGCTCTCGATAGATCAGCTCGAAAGATGCCGCGTAATTGCTCGCAAGCTGCGCGACCCTGATAGGTAACCTATTGAATCTATTATTGATTTAAAACACTTTTATTTGCTTGTCCGATTGTGCTTCCATGATTCTCTTCTTAGCCAAAGCCCTGCAAGATAGTTAGCAAAGCAGCCGACCAAGGCTCCAGCTGCTACATCGGTTGGGTAATGGGCGCCGCTGCTGATTCTTGTGAATCCGCAGCCAATCGCCATCCCCAGTGCGGGCCATCGCAGGGTTGGGAAGATTGTTATCAAGGCGAGACTTCCACCAAAAGCAACTGCGGCATGTGAGCTCGGCAGTCCTAGTCCACTTGTTGACCAGGCTCGTTCGGAGAAGGCCCGGAATACATAAACTTCTTGATCAATCGGACGCTCTCTGCGAATAATCAGCTTCAAAAATTCTGCAATAAGCCCTCCTAGGCCGGCGCTAAGACAGATCGATATGGCAGCCATTTTTAATGATACGCTTCCTCTCTCAACCCTAAGTCTTAAAGGAGATGCAGAATCTGACCGGGGAAATGCCAGTGCTATCGAAATTGAAATCAATAACCATGTCCACATACTTCCACCAATCCTGAGAAGATAGTAAACGTCTCCTTTTAAGGCCCAGGCATTCGATTTAAAGAAGGATAGGATCTTGAAATCGCCAACCGCTATGATAATTCCAACCAACAAGCAGGAGAATAGTATTTTTCTTATGGCTGCGTCTTGGTTGCCCATTTATTTAGATTTATCTGTTTTGATCCAATCACTTTTTAGGACTGAAAGATTGGTAGGCCTCCCTTTGGAATAATTAAATCCGCTATATGTTCCCAGGATGAATACATTGCTAATGGGCGAAAGTTGTTCTCTCGTTTTATCGACGTCTTTTGATTCAACTATTAAAATGGATGATGGATGTTTTGCGGCATGCTGCATTATCCCATCAAGATCAGTCAATGTTGTGTCTGTGCCCAGATTGAAGACCAAGCTAGGCTCGTGGTATGAGGCAGCGGCGACGGGCAATGTGCCAAAATTGTTGGAGTCAATAATTGATTTAATTTGTTCTGCTGGCCAAACATTATTTAGGTTTGGCAGAAAAGCTTCAAAAATAAGCCCAAAAACAACGACTGCAGATAGGGCCGAAGCATATAGCTGTCTTTTGGGGGTCTTGATTTTCCCTAATGCCAATATGCTGAAGATGCAAGTCAGAGCTATTAGGAGTGCGGCAATGGTTATGCTACCGCTAGCCCAAATGCTTAGTAGGGGTATGCCAATAGCGAGAGCTAAGCCCGAAGCTATCCAGGCAAACATCCCAATCCTTTGTGGCCATTTAGATAGCCTAAGCAAAGGACCATCTTGCAGTCGATCGGGTTGAATGATGCCAATCCCTGCCAAAAGGCATAGAGGTGGGATTAGAGGTAATACATAGTGAGGCAGCTTTGTGGGTACTAATTCAAATATAATCCAAGCTGGCACGAGCCAACCGCACAGGAATTGTGTTGTACGGCTAAGGGCTTCTGAAGATCTCCGTAGTCCTGCCCAAGCCTTGGGAAGCAATAGCCAGGAAGCAGGCCAGAGCAAAAATGGTGTGATTAACAGATATGTTCCTGGTGGGGCACCATGGCTTTCCTGCCCACTGACAATTTTGCTAAAAAAATCCTGGTGGATAGAATCTTGTACAAATTGCCCATCGCTAAGTGCCTGAATGCTGAAAAGCCATGGGGTAATTAATATTAAAGGGACTAGTAGCCAGGGCCATGGTTGTATTTTTACTAAGGTTGAGATGCTGCGATCTTTCCAGCAGATCCATGCCAAGGTGAGTGAGGCAAGAACGGGTGCGACCGGCCCTTTGATCAATAATGCGACACCGAGACCGAGCCAAAAGAATATGCGTGCGCGTAGAAGCTCATGAACCTTAGGCATGCAATAAATCTGTGCGAGGCCGGCCTGCATGGCAACTATGGCAGCCAGTTGCATTGCATCAGTTTTTGCAAGATGAGCCTCAACTACGATTAAAAGGCTGCATGCCAGTAGAACTGCGGCGCAAAATGACTGGAGATTGCCGACTATTTTTCTAAATCCCAAATAGAGAAACAAAACAGCGCTTGTTGCTCCAATTGTGGAGGGCAATCGATAGGGGCTGCGCTCAGTGGGGGCTATTCCTATTTGTTTGGCCATTCTGCTGGCAGTTGCTTGCAGCCAGTAAATGCCCACAGGTTTTTTGTATCGTGGTTTGTCTTGAAAGCGAATATCGACTACGTTTCCAGTCGCCACCATTTGCTTTGTTGCTTGCATGTATCGGGATTCATCTCGATCCGTGGCTGGTAGGCTTGAGATGCCTGGAAGGTATAGAAATAAACACAGTAAAACCAGTATTAATGTAGCGGTAATATCATTAGCCTGGATCTTGACTCTGATCCAGTTGTGAACTTTTTGGAATAAAATCTTCATTTATATTGCCGGCTCATTGGCCTCGGTCAGCATGATTGGGTGTGGGAGCGAAAACCAACGCCCCTGCTATTCCTATTGCTGCGCCTATGCAAATATCGCTTAGGAAATGTGATAGGCTGTTTATTCTCTGAAATGATGCAAGTATTGCAAGGACTATGAATACTGATCTGCCTCTTGGGTAAAACCAGCAGAGTGAAACTGCAAGTCCTGCCGCTACTGCCGCATGCCCTGAGGGAAAGCTCATTAGGGCAGATCTGCTAACGGAATCCGGTTTGAGTAATTCTTGCCCGAAAGTGTCGAGAAAGCTGGTTCGTAGATTAAGCAGTGCCGAATGGGGCCTTACGCGATTTATCTTTAGCTTTAGAAGGTCAACTATTAATCCTCCAAGGTAACTTCCGGCGATTAGTTGGCAGGCAATTAATCGGTCCCTCTTTTTACACCAGTTGAGTTGCTTTATCGCTAGAGCCGCAATGAGAATCATTGCTGCACCAGTGCCGTGGCCTCCTATTTCTGCAAGGCGGAGGATATTGCTAATCTCTTTCGGTAGCGGGTGTGTTGAGGTAAGCAGGGCAATCGGTACGTCAATCGTGAATGCCAAAAGCCCAACGCATACCAGCAGAATGGCGAGTTTTGCTGCTCGTTGACGCAGAAGTGATGAATTAAAGGGGGGTGCCTGAGGACCTATTATTAGGTAATTAAGATATTTTACTTGTGCTTTTAGACTGCTGGCAATCGGAGGCACAGATAAATCTATAGCTAAGTCTTATTGTGGTCGCAAGGGTTTTGTCGGGATTGTGCTGTTGAGCACAACGGGCCTCTTTTTGCCGAACCTTAAGGTCGCCCTAAATTTGAGGGCTCGATGCACTCTTGTTGAATTTTTAAATGTTAGCCGATCAGGCCGGTGCGGTCTTCGGCGCCAAACAGCTGGCGGAAGGCGGCGGTGGAGATGCACAGCACCAGGGGCACCACCACCAGCAGGCCGCCGTAGCTGAACAGGGCGCCGATGGTGTGGATCACGCCCTCGACGATTCCGAGCCACAGCACCAGCCACCAGCTGGGATTCACTCCGTTCACGCCAGAGCCAATGGTGTTGGTGGGATTATTTGTGCCCAGCAGCGACACCTGCACCAGGAACTTCTGGGTGACCAGCAGCCAGATGTAGAAGATCGCCACCACGATCATGGGGAGCACGCTTAGGGCCTCGTTGAGCTTGCCCAGGCCTGCTCCGAGCAGGGTGCCGATCGCACCGGCCACGGCTATGACGATCGCCAGCAGGATGCCTGAACTAAGCAGGCGGGCGCTGGCGGGACGGTCCCAGCGGGTGAAGTCGGCGAAGCAGGGCTTGCGGCCCTCCAGGCTCAGCCAGGCGCCACGGGTCAGGCCAACCACGGTCCACAGGGCCACGATCACATAGCCGATCAAGCCCACGATCAGGGCGGCCCAGGCGCCGGTGGGGTGCACAGCCATCACTTCATCAAAATTGGCTAGGCGAGCTCCACCCACGGCGGCCAGGGCGGCGAAGGGCAGCAGGATCAGGGCGGAGAGGGCCTCAAACAGCAAAAAAGCCCAGGGGGCGCGGCAAAAAGCAGCCCAGCCCTCTTCCACGGCCTGGAGCACGTGCAGTCGGCTTTCGCTGGAGGGTGTGAGGGCCATGATCAAGGGCAGATGGGCCGGACAGTAGCTATGAAGACAGCAGGGCGCATCCCAGTTGTGAAGCTTTGAACGGTGCCGCTGGCCTGTGCCCTCAGCGCAGCTCCCGCACCGCTGCCGCGACCGTTTCTATGGCCAGGGCGATCTCGGTATCGCTGCTGCCACGCCCCAGCCCGAAGCGGATCGAGGCGGCCGCCTGCTGACGGCTGCGGCCCAGGGCGGCCAGCACGTGGGAGGGGGAGCCCTGGCTGCAGGCCGAGCCGCTGCTCACGGCGAGCCGCTGGCGCAGCAGCCGGTGCAGGCGCGTGCCATCCACCCCATGCACCGTTACGTTCAGGTTGTGGGCCAAACGGGGTGCGCCAGTGCCGTTGAGCTCGATGCCGCCCAGGGCTTCCAGCCCGACCCAGAGCTGGTCCCGCAGGTCCCCCAGCCGCCCGGCCCGCTCCTCCCGATCAGCCTCAGCCCCCAGCAGCGCTTGGCCCAGCCCCACCACCAGGGGCACGGGCAGGGTGCCGGCCCGGCGGCCGTCCTGCTGGCCGCCACCATGGAGCTGGGCAGCCAGCTGGAGCCCCGGGCGCACCAGCAGGGCTCCTATCCCCTTGGGTCCATAAAACTTGTGGCCACTGAGGCTGAGCAGGTCGATGCCCAGTTCGTCGATGGCAAGCGGGATGTGGCCGGCGGCCTGGGCCGCGTCCACGTGCAGCAGCACTCCCCGCTGCCGGCAGAGGGCGGCGATGGCGGCCAGGGGCTGGAGCACGCCGATTTCATTGTTGGCGGCCATCACGCTCAGCAGCAGCACGTCGTCGCCGAGGGCGGCCGCCAGCTGGGCCAGATCCACCAGGCCATCGGCCTGGATGGGCACCAGGCTCACCGGAAACCCATGGCGCCCCAGGTAGGCCAGGGGGTCGAGCACGGCACGGTGTTCGCTCACCAGGCTCACCAGCCGCCGCCGGGGGTTGCCAGCTGCCAGGGCCGCTTCGCACACCCCCTTGAGGGCCAGGTTGTTGGCTTCGGTGGCGCCGCTGGTGAAGATCACGGTTTCGGCGCTGCTGCCCAGCACTCGGGCCAGCTGGCCCCGGGCCCGCTCTACGGCGGCGGCAGCTTCTAGGGCCGGGCGATAAAGACGGTTGGCTGGGTTGGCGCAGTGCTCGCTCCACCAGGGCGCCATCGCCGCCACCACCGCCGGAGCGCAGGGAGTGGTGGCGTGGTGGTCGAGGTAGGCGAGCATGGGGTGCTTGCAGGCTTCCATGTTGCCAACCAGAACCCTATTGCTGGTGGCCCTTGCAGCAGTGCTGGCGCCACCCAGCTGGGCTGAGGGCGGCGGGGTGCGGCCCGAGGATGCCCGGCCGCCAGGACTGCTGCTGCTGCAGGAGCGCCCCGGCCTGGGCGGCAAGCAGGCGATTGGCGTTTATGGGGCCGTGGCTGATGCCAAGGTTCCCGGGCTGTGGCGCATCAAGCTTTGGGATGAGCAGCCCAACGACGTCAAGGTGCGCAGCGAAACGATCCGCTGCACTCCTTCAGCGCCGATTCGGGTTACCAGCGATGGCGCCAACCTTTACATACGCGAGCTGAACCCCGGCGGAGAGATCACGACCGCCAATCGCATCGATCATTTGGTGTGGTGGGCCACCTGCTTCCCCGAGCAGGCGGGCAAGGATCCAGCTGGCCTGGGGCCCCTGGCCCGCCTGCTCGGCTACAGCGGCAGCTTGCGGGAATCCGAGCAGATCGTGCCTGGACGCTTCCGCTGAGCGCCTGCACACTGGTGCCTGCCGACTGGTACCTGCAGAGTGGTCGCCATGAACCCTGATCTGACCCCGGCCCAGGAACCTGAAGTGACGCCCGTGCGACTGCTGCTGGTCGACGATGAGCCCGGCCTGCGCACGGCGGTAAAGGCCTATCTGGAAGATGAGGGCTTCGCGGTGACCACCGCCAACGACGGAGAGGAGGGCTGGAGCGTGGCCCAAGAGATGCTGCCCGATGTAATCCTCAGCGACGTGATGATGCCGCGCCTGGATGGCTACGGCCTGCTCAAGAAGCTGCGCGCTGATGAGCGGCTCGGTGGCACACCGGTGATCTTCCTCACCGCCAAGGGCATGACGGCCGATCGTGTTTCAGGTTTCCAGGCCGGCTGCGACGACTACATCCCCAAGCCCTTCGATCCCGATGAGTTGGTGGCCCGGGTCAACAACGTCGTCAAGCGCCAGCAGCGCCTGCTGGCGGAGGCGGCCCGCTTCGCTGACGCCGATATCGGCCAGTTGTCTAAGCAGATCACCGAGATTCGCTCCCTGCTAGCCACGGGAAGTGCCATGAAGCCAGCCAGCGCATCCGAGCATGTGTTCACGCCGCGGGAGGCCAGCGTGTTGCAGCTGGTGGCCGAGGGGATGATGAATAAAGAGATCGCCCGGCGGCTGGAAACCTCGATCCGCAACGTCGAGAAATACGTCAGCCGTCTATTCATTAAAACCGGCACCGCCAGCCGCACCGAACTGGTGCGCTACGCCCTCGAGCACGGTCTTGTCGACTGAACCAGTCTTGTCGACTGAGCTGCCGGCGGCCTTGAACCGGGGCCACGCCTACCGCGACCGCGTGACACCCCACGACGCGGGCCAGCTGCTCAGCGCGTTTTACGCAGCTCGCTATGCCCATTCCAGTGGGGCGGTGTGGCGACAACGGCTCGCCGCCGGTGAGATCTGCAGGAACGGCCAGCAGCTCCAGGCCGATGTCGCCCTCGCAGCCGGAGATGGACTGGTCTGGCATCGGCCCCCCTGGCAGGAGGTGGCCGTGCCGGTGTTGCCCAGCCCCCTGTTCGACGACGGCGACCTGCTGGTGTTCAACAAGCCCAGCGGTTTGCCAGTGCTGCCGGCCGGGGGCTTCCTGATGCACACAGTATTAGCCCAGCTGCAGGCCCGCTGGCCAGGCGCCCGGCCCGTGCATCGCCTGGGCCGCTTCACCTCAGGATTGCTGGTGTGTGCTCGCCGCTCCGCCAGCCGCGCCTGGCTTAGTGCCCTGCTGCGGGAGAGCACGGCGCAAGGCCGCTGCACCAAGACATACCGCGCCCTGCTTCAGCCCCCGGTCCCCGAGTCCCCCTTGCTGGTGCTGGAGCCCGGCCAGCCGCTCAGCCTCACCACACCGATTGGTCGCTGTGCCCATGGGCGCCTGGGCACCATCTGGGCCGCAGCCCCCGCCGATCCCGCTGCCCTGACCTCCTCCAGCGAATTGCGCTTGCTGCAGCGGGGCGAGCGGGCCTGGTTGGCGGATGTGGCGATCGCCACCGGCCGCCCCCACCAGATCCGCATCCACACCGCCGCCGCCGGGGCGCCCCTGCTGGGCGATCCGCTCTACGGGCCGGGTGGTGTGGCTTGCGACCAGGCCCTGCCAGGCGATGGTGGCTACCACCTGCACGCCCACCGGCTGCAGTTGGTCTGCCCCGATGGCGGCCTGCTTGCGCTGGAGGCGCCTTTGCCCGAGGCCCTGCGCGGAGCTGCCGATGGCTGAAGTTCAAGCTCCGGGCCTGCACCTGCGCCACTGGCCGGCCTGGCTGGCCCCCACTGCCGCGGCTGAGCTGCTGGAGCGCCTGCAGCTCGAGGTGCCCTGGAAGCAGGAGGCGATCACGCTCTACGGCCGCCGCCACCTGCTGCCGCGGCTCACCTGCTGGATGGCCGATCCGGGCTGCGGCTACAGCTACAGCGGCCTGGCCAATGTGATTGAGCCCTGGTCGCCGGCGGCCGCCGAGCTGCGCGAGGCCCTGCAGGAGCTCACGGGCTGGCGCTTCAACTCCCTGCTGCTCAACCGCTACCGCGACGGCCGCGATGCCATGGGCTGGCATGCCGACGACGAACCCGAGCTCGATCCCGCAGCGCCGATCGCCTCCCTCAGCCTCGGCGCAGCCCGCGACTTCCGCTTGCGGCCCCAGCCCAGCCCGCGCCACCGCGCCGCTGTCGTCTCCGGTGCCTGCCAGTTGCCCGCTGGTTTTGGCGATTGCACCCCGTTCAACATGGCGTTGCACAACGGCGATTTGCTGCTGATGGAGCCCCCCACCCAGCTGTGGTGGCAGCACGCCCTGCCGCGCAGGCTGCGGCTGCAGCAGCAGCGGCTCAATTTGACGTTTCGGGTGGTGCGGGCCAGCCGCTGATCACTTGCCGGGCGGCAGATAATGGCGTCAGCTTCCTGCCGTCCATGGCCCGAGCTCGCCATCGTCCCAGTGGGTTTGCTCAGCCTTCCGGAGCCGATTTCTGGGAGATCGGTTTGACGGCCATGCCCGCCACCGTGCCGGGGGATGACGGCCAGCCGGTGCGCCCCTTGCTCGCCATGGTGGTTGAGAGCAGTGGTCGCGTGCGCGGCTCCGCCATCGGCCATCCGGATCGGCCCCTTGAAGCTCTGGAGCCGGCGATCGAAATGGCGATCGAGGAGCCCCAGGCGCCCTGCCTACCGGGCAGGCCCCGCAGGGTGGTGGTTGGCAGCTCCCGGTTGCTGAAGCTGGTGCCGCCCCTGTTGCCGGGGGTGATGGTCACCCGGGGGGATACGCCCCATCTCGATCACGTCACCAGCAGCCTGCGGAACCACATCGCTGCTGATGGCGATCAGCCTGGTCAGCAAGGCCTGGCGACCTACCTCGGCGCCGATGTCACTGCCGAGGCGGTCGCCAGCTTCTTCAAGGCCGCGGCGGCCCTCTATGAACGGCGGCCCTGGGAGCAGGTGCCCAGCGATGGCCATCTGTTCACGCTCAGTTGCGCGGCCCTGCGCATCAAAGGCTGGGCCGGCTGCGTGATTGGTCAGAATCGCGAGAATTACGGTGTGATCCTGTTCCAATCGGTGGCGGATTACGACCGCTATGTGGAGCTGGCGGAACGCTCCGTGTCCGAGGGGCTGGAGGTTATGGATAGGGCCCCGCCCCACCGGGCCATCAACTTCGAGTCGAAGCGGCACATGCCCCCTGCTCTCCTAGAAGAAATCCGGCGCTATCGCTGGCCCGTGGCCAAGGGAGACGCCTACCCCACCGTGATGCTGGTGCAGCCCAATCTGGGGCTGGAGCCGCCCTCCCGGGCCGATCTGGCTCAGTTGGAGGCGGTGGCAGGTGCACTGACGATCTGGCTCGATTCGGAGCCCGATCTGGCCCGCTGCTGGGCTGGGCCCAATGGGCGCCGCCGCCGCTTCCGGGTGCCCGTCGGCCCGATGGAGGTGCCGGTGACGATCGGTGTTGTGGCTGAAGCCATCCAGTCACCAGACCCACAGCTGGCGGCTGACCTTGCCAGGTTCGCTGAGCCGCCCCCGCGCTCGCTGAAGGTGCCGGCGGCGTTGCAGCTCAAGGTCACCAGCTTGCTGGCGTCGATCGATGGCTTCTGCGCCAGCCATCTCAACGATGAATACCGCCAGCTGATCCACACGGCGGTGGCGGCCCTGGCCCGCAAGCGGCCCTCACCGCTCCTGGGCGGTCGGGAACCCTCCTGGTGTGCCGGAGTGGTGCATGCCATCGGCAGCGCCAATTTCCTGTTTGACAGGAGCCAGACGCCCCATTGCAGCGCCAGTGAGATCTATGACCATTTCGGTGTCTCCGCCGGCACCGGCCAGGGCCACTCAAAGAAAGTGCGCGATCTGCTGCGCATCGCTCCCTTCACTCCCGACTGGACCCTGCCCAGCCAGCTGGACGACTCTCCCATGGTCTGGATGGTGGAGGTGGATGGCTTCATCCGCGACGTGCGCCAGCTGCCCCTGGAGATCCAGCTTGAGGCCTGCGCCAGGGGGTTGATCCCCTACGTGCCTGCCCTGCGGGCTCAGCCCCGCTCGAAGGCGATCAGGCGCGAGAAGTAGAAGGGGGCCTGGTTGAGGCTGCGGCGCACGGGCTTAAAGCCAGCCGCGGCGGCGGCCGCCACAATGCCGTCCTCCCGCAGGGTGTAGGCCCGGGTGGTCTTGCTGGGGCCTGGGAACAGCTGGCCGATCCCCTTGAGCAGGGCCAGCAGCGGCGTGTAGGGGGCAAAGCTCACGATCAGGTGCCGCTCCGCCATCGCCGCCAGGTGGCGCACCATCTCTTCGGCCGGGGCCTGGGGGTAGTGGATAAACACATCCAGGCAGATCACCGTGTCGTAGCGACCTTCGAGGCTTTCGAGATCGGAGGCCAGGAAGCTGATCTGGCCGGGCTTGACGCCCAGCTCACCAGCGCGGCGCTCGGCCTCTTGCACCATCGCCCCGGAGAGGTCGGAGGCGGCGATTGAGCCCGCACCCAGCTGGGCCAAAGGCAGCGTCAGGCTGCCGACGCCGCAGCCGGCATCGCAGAAGCTGCGCTGCTCCAGATTGCCCTGCTCCTGCAGCCAGACCAGCACGTTGTCCACTGTTTTTTGGTGGCCGATGCGGATGTTGCGCTGCACCTTGTTGACGTCGCCGGAGGTGCTGTAGATGCGGTTCCAGCGCTCGAAGCCAGTGGTTTCGAAGTAGCCCTTCACCTCGGCTTTTTCGGCTGCTGTTTCGGCGGCGGTAGGCATCGAGCGCGGCACAGGGCCTAAGGGTGGGCTGGATCCTAGGGAGCCGCTCCAGCGAGCGCCCATGATCTCGGGACGTGTCTACACTGGAGTTGCGCTGTCTACACGCCCTGGCCATGGCGCTGAACATTCGCAATCCAGAGGCAAGCAGGCTTGCAGCGGAGGTGGCTGCTCTCGCTGGAGAAAGCAAGACCGTCGCCGTGATCCTGGCCCTCGAGGAACGTCTGCAGCGGCTACGCCGCCAGCAGACGACCCGTCCTGACGCCCAGAAGCTCCTCGCCAGTCGTCTTGATCAGATCGCCCTGAGCTGTGCTGCCAGGCCGATGCGCGACCAGCGCACGGCAGAGCAGATTCTTGGCTACGACGCCCGTGGCCTGCCCTCCTGATGGTGATTGACACCACTGCCGTGCTGGCAATCCTCCAGGACGAGCCCGAGCGTGGTGCTTTCAACACCGTGATTGCCGCCGCCGAGAGTTGCATGCTCTCGGCGGCGACCCTTGTGGAGCTCTCCATCGTGCTGTAAGCTCGCTTAGGCCCTGACGGCCAGCGCGATCTGGATCTGTTCCTCAGCACGGCTCAGATCAACATCGTGGCTGTTGATCGCGATCAGGCCGAGCTCGCCCGCAGTGCCTTCGGCCGCTACGGCAAAGGCCGGCATCGTGCTGGCTTGAATTTCGGCGATTGCTTCTCCTATGCCCTGGCCAAGGGGGCTGGCGTTCCTTTGCTGTTTAAGGGCAACGATTTCAGTCATACCGATCTGGAGTCAGCCTGGAACCCGCCGCCAGCTGAGCGCGTTGGCTGACGCGCTCCAGCGCAGGGTCTCCACCAGGGGGGTACTTACAAGCATTTGGGGCAGGCTGCGGTCTTCCCCCAGCACCCGCCGGGGCGTGATCGTGGCTGCGGCGATCGCCTGCTCGGGTCGCACGCCCCAGCTGGCCAGGCGCCGCACCCCTTCAAGTAGGGGCAGGGTGACGCCGGCCAGGGTGCCA
Organism: Cyanobium sp. NIVA-CYA 375; assembly: GCF_056108345.1. Taxonomy (NCBI): domain Bacteria; kingdom Bacillati; phylum Cyanobacteriota; class Cyanophyceae; order Synechococcales; family Prochlorococcaceae; genus Cyanobium; species Cyanobium sp. NIVA-CYA 375. The sequence continues at coordinate 27,827 of NZ_JBSYHW010000021.1, forward strand.
TCTTCCAGCCGGCAGCTGCCGTCGGCCACGATCAGCAGGCGCTCATCCCAGCGGTGCTGGCCTTCGCCGAGGCCGTAGGGGGCAAGGGCATCGCTCACCAGCACCACCTGCTCTGGAGCTAGCCGCTGCAGCAGCACCGCCATCGTGGGCTCCACGTGCACCCCATCGGCGATCAGGCCGATGGCTACGTCCCCCCGCAGGGCGGCAGCCGCCACCGGCCCTGGCGCGCGCCGGTGCATGTCCGGCATGGCGTTAAACGCGTGGGTGAGCATGCTCACGCCGGCAGCGAAGGCGGCGTGGCTCTGGGCTTCCGTGGCCGCGCTGTGGCCCAGGCTCACCACGATTCCCCGCTCGGCCAATGCGGTGACCACGGCGCCGGCCCCGGCCAGTTCCGGGGCCAGGGTCATCAGGTCGATGTCGTCTTCGAAGCCTTCGATCCGCTCGGCCAGGGCCGCCAGGCTCGGTGCGGCCAGGTGCTGGGCAGGATGGGCGCCGCGCCGCGTTGGCTCCAGGAAGGGGCCCTCCAGGTGGGCGCCCAGCAGCTGGCAGCGGCCCGGGCGGTGGGCTGCCCGCGCCTCGGCCAGCACGGCCATGGCCTGGCGCAGCGGCGCCACGCCGCAGGTCACCAGGGTGGGGCAGATGGCTTCGACGCCGTCGCGCCAGAGCAGCTCCAGCAGCTTCTCCAGTTGCGGAAGATCGGCCGGCGTGAGTTCAGGAAAGGCCAGGCCCAGGCCGCCGTTGATCTGCAGATCCACCCCGGCCGGGCTGAGCCAGTCGCCGCCCCAGTCGTCACCGGCGGCGCTGCTGCCGGCGGCCAGGGGCTCTACCACGCTGATCAGGTCGTCGGCGTCGAGGCCGATGCGCCAGCGCTGCTGGCCGCCGTGGCTGCAGCGTTTGGCCTGGGGCAGGCGCACATTGCTGAGCCAGCGCATGGGCAGGAGTGGCGCCGGAGCAGCCAGAAGGGACAATGCCATTCTCTGCCTGCGGTGGCGTGGTTGCGCTCTCCTCCTTTGACACAACGCGGACTGCAGCCGCCCCGCGGGTGGCCGTGGTGATGGGTAGCGACTCCGACCTGCCCACGATGCAGCCGGCGGTGCAGGTGCTGGAGCAGTTTGGAGTGGCGGTAGAGGTGCGGGTGCTCTCAGCCCATCGCACTCCCCTGGAGATGGTCGATTTTGCCCAGACGGCCCGCGAGCGGGGCTTCAAGGTGATCATCGCCGGTGCCGGCGGGGCGGCCCACTTGCCGGGGATGCTGGCCTCCCTCACCACCCTGCCGGTGATCGGCGTGCCGGTGCAAAGCCGGGCCCTATCGGGTGTGGATTCGCTCCATTCGATCGTGCAGATGCCCGCTGGCATCCCGGTGGCCACCGTGGCGATCGGCGGCGGCCTCAACGCCGGCCTGCTGGCGGCCCAGATCCTCGCCACCGCCGATCCCCGCCTCGCCCAGAAGATCTCGGACTACCGCGATGGGTTGCACGGCCAAGTAACGGCTAAGGACGCCCGGCTGCAGCAGCTGGGCAGCCGGGCTTATCTAGAGCAGATGGGCTGATGCTGGAACGGCTCGTTCTGCCCCCCTGGCTCAAGGCCGGCCTGGCCCTGCCTTTGCTGGTGCTCAACCTTTGGGTGCTGCGCCAACTGCTGCTGCCCCTTGCCCCTTTCCCGGCCCTGTTTATGGGAGCGGCGCTGATTGCCTTCCTGCTCGATTTGCCCAGTCGCTGGTTGATGGGCCGCGGCCTGCCGCGCTGGCTGGCCTATGCGCTGGTAGTGGGTCTCAGCTTTGGCCTGCTCGCTTTGGCGGCCGTCTGGCTGGTGCCGCGGCTGATTGAGCAGTTGGCTGAGTTGATCACGGCCTTGCCCGGTTGGTTGGCCCAGGGCGAAACGCTGCTGCAGCAGTTGCAGGCCTGGGCTGGCACCCGCGGTCTACCCACAGATTTCGGCGACCTCAGCAGCGAACTGCTCACCCGCACCAGCCAGCTGGCCCGCCAGGTCAGTCAGCAGTTGCTCGGGTTGCTCGGGGCCACCGTCGGCCTCACGGTGAACACCGTGATCGTGCTGGTGCTGGCGGTGTTCCTGCTGCTGGGTGGTGAGGGCATCAGTGTCGGCCTTGCCCAATGGCTGCCGCCGCGGGTGCGCCAGTTGGTGATGGCTACCTTGAACCGCACCTTCCGCGGCTACTTCGCCGGCCAGGTGTTGCTAGCCCTGATCCTCAGCGTTGCCCAGATCGTTGTGTTCACCCTGCTGGGCATTCCCTATGGAGTGCTGTTTGCGGTGGCGATTGGCTTCACCACCCTGGTGCCCTACGCCAGTGCCCTGACAATCCTGCTGGTGAGCTTGCTGCTTGCCCTCGATGATCCCCGCACCGGCCTGGAGGTGCTGGCCGCGGCCATCAGCGTCGGCCAGGTGGTGGATCAGGTGATCCAGCCCCGCCTGATGGGCCGGATTGTGGGACTGCAACCTGCCTGGCTGCTGATCAGCCTGCCGGTGGGGGCCCGGCTGGGCAGCCTGCTGGGGCTTGGCGACTTGCTGGGTTTGCTGCTGGCGGTGCCGGTTGCCAGCTGCGCCAAAACCTTTCTCGATGCTTGGGGCGAGCAGTTGCGGGCAGCTGAGCGCAGTCCAGGCCAGCTCAGTTCGCCGGCGCCGTGATGATTCCCTGAGCCTCCAGATAGGTCAGCACCTGGGCCACCGAATCCTCCAGGCTCTGGCTACCCGTGTCCACCCGCAGCTCCGGGTTTTCCGGGGCCTCATAGGGGCTGGAGATTCCCGTGAACTCCTTGATTTCGCCGGCTCGAGCCTTGGCGTAAAGGCCCTTGGTGTCCCGCCCTTCGCACACCTCCAGATCGGCGGCGCAATGGATCTCGATGAAGTCATCGGCGTCCACCAGGGCCCGGGCTTTGTCGCGGTCGGCCTTGAACGGCGACACGAACGCGGTCAGCACCACCACGCCCGCATCGAGAAACAGCTTGCTCACCTCGCCGATGCGGCGGATGTTCTCCTCGCGGGCGGCGTCGGAGAAGCCCAGGTCCTTGCAGAGGCCGTGGCGGATGTTGTCGCCATCCAGCACGTAGCAGGCCAGGCCGCGCTCAAACAAGGCGGAGTTCACGGCATTGGCCAGGGTGCTCTTGCCCGAGCCGCTCAGCCCCGTGAACCAGAGGATGGCGCTGCGGTGGCCCCGCTGGTCGGCCCGGGCAGCCCGATCCACTGATGTGTGGTGCCAGGCGATGTTGGTGGAGGCTCCCCGGTTGGTGAGTGCGCCGTAGGCGGGGTTGGAGGCGGCGGCGGTCATCGGTGCAGGGTGCAGGCGCGGTCAGACGGCCATTGTGGCTGCCGGCGGCAGAATGGCTTGAGGTTGCTGGCGGAAGGGAGTGGCAGATGCAGATGTGCGCTGGCAGCAGCGGTTTGCCAATTTCCAGGCGGCCCTGGATCAGTTGGAGAGTTTCTTTGAGCCTCCTGCTCTCAACGAACGGGAGCAGCAGGGCCTGATCAAGGCTTTTGAATATTGCTTTGAGCTCGGCTGGAGCACCCTGCGTGATCTGCTTCTGGCTGAGGGCAATGCCGATCTGCTCGGCTCCCGCGACACCCTGCGCCTGGCGTTCAGCCGAGGCCTGATCGACGATGGAGAGGCCTGGATGCGGATGATCCAGGACCGCAATCTCACCAGCCACACCTACAACCGGGTCACGGCTGAGCAGATCGCCGCCCAGGTAGCGGAGCCTTATCTGGGCTGTTTCCAGCGCTTGCGTGCCCGCCTGTTACAACGGCTGGCGGATCGGCCATGAGTTCCTCCCCTCGCCCTGGGGCTGCCGTGATTCCCGGTCTCTCGCCCGCCGCCTCCGAGGCGTTGCTTGGCACCCTGCGCAGCTGCCCCCGGGTGGAGGAGGTGTGGCTATTTGGGTCGCGGGCGATGGGGCGCCATCGCCCTGGATCCGACGTTGATCTCACCTTGGTGGGTCGCCAACTCAGCCATCCCGATCGCCTCGACCTGATGGAGGCCATCGATTCACTGATGTTGCCCTGGAGCGTCGACCTCTCGCTGATGGTGGAGCTACCCGCCGACCTGCGGGCCCATGTCAGCCGGGTGGGGCGCCGGTTGGTCTGACCATGGCCCTTGTGTTCAGCCCCCCGCCTGCTTGGGGCGATACCCCGCCTTTTCCAGCGCCCCCAGGGCCACGGCCACCTGGTCTCCCTGCAGTTCAATCACACCCTCTTTGAGTGTGCCGCCGGTACCGCAGGTGGCCTTGAGCTGCTTGAGCAAAGCCTTGAGCTCGGCCTCGGGGGCCTCCAGGCCGGTGATGGCGGTCACGAGCTTGCCGCCCTTGCCCGCTTTGGTGCGCTGCACCCGCACCCGCTGCTGGACCCTGGGGGTGGGGTCCGCCGCCGGGACGCTGCCGCGCTCCAGGCTCGCCGCACTGCTGAATTCCTGCCAGACGCCCTTGGCCATGGGGCGAACTTACTGGATGGTTTCGGCGCGATGCCCGTGCCCGCTCCAGCCCCTACTCCAGGGGTCTCGCCACCTCCGGGAATGCAACAAGAACAGCGCGGTCTTCCGTGACCAGCGGCACCCCCAGCTGCTGTGCAGCAGCCACAAACTCGCAGTCGTAGGCACTGCAGCGGCTGCGATTAGCCAGCTGCAAAACCTGATCGGAGGCCACCGGTTCGTCCTGACCAGCCAGCAGCACCTCTGCGCGGTGCATCAGCGCCACGGCCTGCGGGAGCTGTAGCAGGTTACGCCGCAGGTAGGTGGAGAGCACATTGCGCCACTCACTGCGCCAGAGCGGCGGTGCTGCCCAGCGGGGTTGATCGAGCAACAGAGCTTCTGCCAGCTTTGTTTTGGGCCCTGGCAGCAGCAGATAGGCCAGCACGTTGGTGTCGACAACAATCAAGTCCGACCCTCGCGCTTGAACGCATCGATCTCGGCCGGATCAAAGCTGTGCGGAGCCAGGCTGTTGCGCAGGGCCTGGATCTCAGCCAGCTGCTGTTCGACGGCCACGGCATCGTTGCCCAGCCCGGCCTCCAGGCAAACGATCGCCTCATTGTTGAGGCTGCGCCGGTGCCGCTTGGCCGCCGCGGCGAGCCGGGCATGGAGCTCGTCGGGCAGGTTTTTGAGCGTGATGGTTTTGGCCATGGCAGCCAGTGTTTGCACGGCAGCCCAACCATTATGGAACCATTCTGGTGTTCACTCGTTTGGGAGCTTGGTGGCAATGCTTGTGTGCTGGAAGCGCTGCTGCCGGCCGCTGGCTTCTTAGGCTTTCACGATCTGATACCGCAAACGGGCGATGCTCTGCTGCAGAGGGCTGAGCTCCAGCCGACAGCCCTTGGCGGATCACGGCATTCATCACCTCTTTGAAGCTTCGCCCTGATAAACGAGCGGTGCGATTCAGCTCAGCGGCGAGATCGTCGTCCAGGGTCAGCGTGGTGCGCACGAATCACCTTTCAGCCATACGCACCATGATGCTTTGCAAAAGGCGCGTCATGATGGATGGGTTGCGAGGGCTTGGGCCTGAGTGCTCAGCCCCCCGCCTGCTTGGGGAGATAGCCGGCCTTTTCGAGGTCTGGGGTCACTTGGTCTCCCTGCAGCTCGATCACGCCGTCTTTGACGGTGCCGCCTGTGCCGGCAATGGCCTTGAGCTGTTTGAGCAGCGTTTTCAGCTCGGCTTCTGGCGCCTCAAGGCCTGTGATCGCAGTCACCAGTTTTCCCCCTTTGCCGGCCTTGGTGCGTTGCACCCGCACCCGCTGTTGGTCCTTCGGGGTGCTCGCTGTGGCTGACGCCTGGCGGGCCGTGCTTTCAGGCCTGCTGAATTCCTGCCAGCCGGCCTTGTTGGGCATGCCCTTCTCTCCGCTGAGGTGATTCAGCCGGGACGCTGCTGAGAGTCTCCGGCAGGCCGCGCTGCTCTCTATAGCCATGGCAGGAGTTTCTTGAGCCAGCGCGGCGTAAACGCTGCAGAATCACACCGGGTCCAAAGCTACCTGGGTGATGAACAAACGCGCCCTTAGCGAAACCGAGATCTGCGATCGCTGCATCACGCCTGCGTTGCAGCGGGCGGGCGGGCTGTTGGAGCGGATGCGGCGGGAGTATTCATTCACCGATGGCCGGATCATCGTGCGCGGGCGTCTGGTGAGCCGGGGCCGGCGCAAGCGAGCCGACTACCTGCTGGTGTACGAGGGTGTGCCGCTGGCCGTAATTGAGGCGAAGGACAACACCCATGCCATCGGCGACGGCCTACAACAGGCCCCGGCCTATGCCGAGATCCTGAACACTCCGTTCGTGTTCGCCTCCAACGGCGATGGCTTTGTTTTTCAGTATCCGTTCAGGGGGCGTGACAGCTCGCGGCGAACATCGACCCTGCTGAACTCTTGACGGCAGCTTGATTCCCGGTTGCATCACAGGCAGAGACTACCTGTGATGAGTACACCTCCTGACGGGATTCCAGAAGCGGACTGGCTTGCAACTTCAGCCAGCGTCAGAACGCTGATCCTCACTCAGCAGCAGGAGATTCAGGCTCTCAGGCAGGAGAACGATGAGCTCCGCTGCCAACTCACCGGCCTGGCCACAGAGTTGGCAAACCTGCGGGAGCGGATCGGACGCAGCTCTCGCAATTCCTCCAAACCTCCCTCCAGTGACGGGCTTGGGTTTAAGCCGCCAGAGCGGCGCAAGGGCAGTGGCCGCAAGCGGGGCGGCCAGCAGGGCCATCCCGGATCCGGACCAGAGCTGCTGCCGATTGAGCGGGTGGATGAGGTGGTGGATCACCACCTTGATGCCTGCCGCCGTTGCGGTCAGCTGCTGGACGGTATTGATCCACAACCCTTGCGCCATCAGGTGATCGAGATCCCGCCGATCACACCGCTAGTGATCGAGCATCGCCTTCATCGTCTGGTGTGCCCCTGCTGTTCCACCAGCACCTGCGCAACGCTGCCGGCTGATGTAGAAGCCAGTCACTACGGCCCAAGGCTCAGTGCCCTGGTGGGCCTGCTGGGCAGTGCCTTTCCGTTGAGTTTCAGCAAGACCCAGACCCTGCTCCAGCAGCTGGTGGGAGTGGAGATGAGCCGTGGGGCAATCGCACGGTTCCGCCAGCGCCTGAGTGCAGCGTTGGCGGAACCGATGGCCCAGGCGCTGGAGGCCGCCCGTCAGCAGCCGGTGGCCTACGTCGATGAAACCGGCGCCCCCACCGGCAATGCCGTAGACGCAGTCTTCCGCGAAGCGGTGGGCAACAATCCCACTGGAAAGCGGGGCTGGCAGTGGGTCATGGTCACCGCCGTGGTGACGGTATTTATGCAAGGGCTGAGTCGATCGACGGCCGCCGCCATCGAGCTGCTGGGGAACGCCTTTGGCGGGATTGTCGTGAGTGATCGCTTCTCGGCCTACAACCACCTGCCGGTGATGCAAAGGCAGCTGTGTTGGGCGCACCTGATCCGCGATCTGGTCGCCATCGCCGAACGCCCGGGCGCCAGCGCCGAATTCGGAGCGGAGCTGCTGGGCCTGCAGCAGCAGCTGTTTGGCCACTGGCACCGCTACAAGGAGGGAAAGATTGACTGGCCCGCCTTGCAGCAAAGCTGCCGGCCGATTCGCCAGGCATTTGAGACCACGTTGCAGCAGGTGGTGGAGCTGGGCTACCAGCGCGGCGAGCGAACGCCTTGGGCCAGCACAGTGCGCACCTGCCAGCAGCTCCAGAAGGTGACAGATGGGTTATGGACTTTCCTGGAGAACGAGGGAATAGAGCCCACCAACAACGCTGCAGAACGTGCCCTGCGCCAATCGGTGATTCAGCGCAAGATCAGTCACGGCGTCCAATCAGCCAGCGGTGCCATCTGCCGGAGCCGCCTGCTCACGGTCACCACCACCCTTAGGCAACAGGGGCGGGATGTCTGGGAGTTCCTCGAGCAGGCCTGGATCGCCCATCACCGCGGTGGGGTGATGCCGTCACTGCTGCCGGAACCCTGAGGGCAGAAGAAAGGGCGGCACCGCATCTTTGCCCACTCAGGGATAAGCGATTAGGCGCGCATTTGAGCGGCGGGAAGTCCCGTCCCCTGAACGCTTACCAAAAATCAACGGCGTTGATTTCAATAATTTCAGCGAGCGCAAACACTTCGGCGATATCTACGAGCAGCTGCTCAACGATCTCCAAAGTGCCGGCAACGCCGGTGAGTACTACACGCCCCGCGGTGTGACGAGCTTCATGGTGGAGCGGGTCGATCCCAAACCCGGCGAGCTGTTGCTGGATACATCGGGGGGCACCGGTGGCTTTATCACCTGCTCGATTCGCCACATGCGCGAGCGCTATGTGAAGACCATTGCCGATGAACAGGCGATGCAATCGGCGCTGCGGCTGATCGAGAAGAAGCCGCTGCCCTACATGCTTTGTATCACCAACATGCTGCTGCATGGGATCGAGGATCCCAGCTTCGTTGTGCACGACAACACCTTGGCCAGGCCCTACACCAGTTGGGGGCCTTCCGACCAGGTGGACATGATCCTCACCAATTCTCCGTTTGGCGGAGAGGAAGAGGATGGCATTCAGGATAATTTCCCCGCCCAGTTTCGTTCCCGCGAAACCGCCGATCTGTTTCTGGCGTTGTTCATGCGGCTGCTGAAGCCCGGCCGCCGGGCCGCCATCGTGTTGCCCGATGGCACCTTGTTTGGGGAGGGGGTGAAAACCAGGCTGAAGGAGCGCCTGCTGGCCGAATGCAACCTGCACACGATTGTGCGGCTGCCCAATTCGGTGTTCCGCCCCTACGCCAGCATCGGCACCAATCTTTTGTTTTTCGAGAAGGGCACCCCCACCCAGGAGATCTGGTACTACGAGCACCGCGTGCCCGACGGCCAGAAGGCCTATTCGATGACCCGCCCGATCAAGCAGGAGCATTTTGCCGACTGCGTGGCCTGGTGGGGCGGCCCCAACCGCGAGGGCCGCGTCGAAACCGAGCAGGCCTGGCGGGTGCCGATCGATCAGATCAAGGAACGCAACTACAACCTCGATCTCAAGAACCCTCACACCGTGGCCGAAGACCACGGCGATCCCGAGGACCTGCTGGCCAGCCTGCAGGCTGCGGAGCTGAAAGCCGCAGAGCTGCGCGACAAGCTCAAGGCGATCCTGGCGGAGGCGCTGTTGCGATGAACGCCGAGCGCTTGCTGGCCCATGTCGAGCGAATTAGTGAGGCCCCAGATGCGATTGCTCGGCTGCGGCCTTCATCCTCGATCTGGCGGTGCGCGGGAAGCTGGTGGAGCAGGATCCGGAGGATGAGCCGGCGGATGAGCCGGCGGATGAGTTGCTGGAGAAGGCAGCTTTCGAAATTTTGAGATATCAATCACAGTTTGATATTAGATCCCATAAGACTCAGGAAAGATCCGAAACCGCATCGTCCTTCTCACTGCCCCAAGGCTGGCAATGGACTCAGCTCTTTAGGATTTTCAGATCAATTACAGACGGAGATCATCAGGCACCTCCAAGATCTCCGGAAGGCATCCCATTTCTTGTTATTGGTGACGTCCGAGACCGAAGCATTTATTATGAGCCAGATAGGTTTGCTCCTGAGGCTTATTATGAGTCAATTTCAATTGAACGAAGGCCCATAAAGGGCGACCTTCTTTATGCACTTGTTGGTTCTTATGGTATCCCTATAATCGTCAGGGAGGATACACCTTTCTGCGTTCAGAGACATATTGGGATACTCCGACCATCTTCATTCGCGTCTGTTGAGTTTCTCGCGCTTTTAATGGATAGCATGCTCGTTTATGATCAGGTATCAAATATCGCAACTGGAATAGCCCAAAAGACGGTCCCACTTGGCGGGCTTAGAAAGTTGCTGATCCCCCTCCCTCCCCTAGCAGAACAACACCGCATTGTCGCCAAGGTGGACGAACTGATGGCCCTCTGCGACCAGCTGGCGGCCACCCAGCAGCAGCGGGAACAGGGCCGCGAGCGCCTGGTGGCCGCCGCCCTGCAGCGCCTCAACCAACCATCCGAAGATCCCGCCAGCTACCGCAACGACGCCAGCTTTGCCCTGCAGGTGCTGCCCTCCCTCACCACCACCCCGGCCCAGATCAAGCAGCTGCGCCAGACGATCATGAACCTGGCGGTGCGCGGGAAGCTGGTGGCAGGCTCAATGGGGCAAATAGCAGTTATTGGAGATTATCGAAATCTTCAGAATGGCTATGCATTCAAAAGCGGTTGGTTTGCCAAGTCTGGAATTAAACTTCTTCGCAATGCGAACGTAGGGCATGGACAAATCCGATGGAAAGATGTCGCCCATATACCAGAGGAGAGGTTTTCCGAGTTTGCTCGCTTTAGTCTTGAGGAGGGAGATATTGTCTTGACGCTAGACCGTCCATTTATTGTTACTGGTACAAAGGTGGCACGTGTTAATGCGTGCGACTTGCCAGCTCTCTTGCTGCAGAGGGTGGGCCGTTTTATTGAGATTGCTCTTGGGCTGGATGACGACTATCTGTTCCTGTGGATCAATTCGCCGCACTTTAATGAGCAGATCGACCCTGGGCGAAGCAATGGTGTCCCTCATATTTCATCAAAGCAGGTTGAAGCGGCTTCGATTCTGATTCCACCCCTCGCCGAACAACACCGCATCGTCGCCAAGGTGGATGAACTGATGGCCCTCTGCGATCAGCTGGAGCAGCAGCTCAGCCAGGCCGATCGGCAGCGCAGGCCGTTGCTGGAGGCGGTGTTAGCGGAGGCGTTGGTGGAGCCGGAGAGGAATTTGGATGCTGCTTATGCTTGAGTCCACTTCCGCCTGTTTCATTCTCGCGGCTGGGTCAGTCAGGATCGCAGGTGTTCCAGCGCAGTGCGGGCCGGCCCCGCTCCTTCCCCCTGGAGATTCGTGATGCTCACAGCCCTCACCCTTCACGACTTCACGGTGTTTGCCAAGGCCGAACTCCGCTTCGGCTCCATCAATGTGATCCATGGGGAGAACGGCAGCGGCAAGACGCACCTGCTCAAGCTCGCCTACAGCATCGTGTCCAGCCTGGTGGTGGCAGCCAATGAGCCGGCGGCGGAC
>NZ_JBSYHW010000022.1:0-38173 GCF_056108345.1 Cyanobium sp. NIVA-CYA 375
GAGCTGCGCATCAATCATGAAGTGGTGACTGCCTATGTCATGTCAAGGTCAGGCCGGCACGCCCCGTGAACGGTTACCCCTGTTCTTACGGATCAGGTACCCCCTCTCCCGCAAACCGGCCTCACTACCAGATCCAAGCACCACCTGATGATCAAATCCATTGAGCCGAATCGCCGCCGATGATTCCAAATCAGGCTTGAACTGCTTGGCAATTCGTCCGGCTGGGTCCAGCGAGAAGGTTCCCAGTAGATGTCTGTCCTTAATGGAGAGACTGTTATCCAATTCGTAAGCCCAAGGGCTATCGTCACCGAAAACCCAGAAGCGCCCGCCCTGGGCAGTCACCGCGGATCCCGAAGGCAGATTCAGGAGACGCTTGGGTGTGGATATCTCAAGCGCAAACCTCGCTTCAGAAGTCTGGGCTTTACCTCCTGAAGTCAGCGCGAGCATCGCCAGAACACCCACCAGGAGAATTTTCATTCCAGCAATTCCATATAAAGACCAGTCCCAATCAAACTAATCCTGTTCCATCCTTGGAGCAGGACCGGTCGCCTTGAAGCGGAAACCTGCCAGCTCTCAGCCGAAGCTCAACATGGCCTGACCTTGCGGTGGCGGCTCGCCGCGCAGCAGGGCCTCCAGAAACGCCCGGATCCGCTCAGCCGAAGGCGGGCAGCCGGGTAGGAAGTGATCCACCGGGATCAGCTCATGCAGGGGCAGCACCCGCTCCAGCAACTCCGGCACGATGCCCGGGGCATGGGGATGCTGGGCGCCGGTGTCGGCCAGCTCCACATAACCGCGCTCCAGCACGCTCTGGCGGCTGCCGCCCTCGGCGCCGGCCCAGAGGTTGCGCATGCCCGGCACGTTGGCGCTGACGGCGCAGTCGCCGAAGGACACCACCACCTTGCTGCGGGCCCGCAGCTGCAGGGCGAGTTCAAGGTTGTCGGCGTTAGCCACCGCCCCCTCCACCAGGCACAGATCCACCCCCTCGGGAAACACCTTGATGTCACTGGCCACCGGCGAGTAGACGATCTCCACCCGCTCGGCGAGCTCAAAGAGCCATTCGTCCAGATCGAGGAACGACATGTGGCAGCCGCTGCAGCCCGCCAGCCACACCGTGGCGAATCGCAGCTTGGGGGGTGGGGCCAGGGTCATTGGTTGCGCCAACGGTTATTGGTTGTGCCAGCGGCGGTCAGTGCGCGCTTCAGCCAGCTGCTGGGCCCGCTCGGGGTGGGGCTGCTTCTCGGCGGTGGCGTCCTGCTTACGGAACAGGGCGCCGGTGGGGCAGGCATCCACGCACTTGCCGCAGGAGGTGCAGGCTTCCACCTCGCCCCAGGGCTGGTCGAGGCCGGCAATGATCGAGCAGGAGCTGCCCCGATAGCCCACATCCCATACATGCGCCCCTTCGATTTCATCGCACATCCGCACGCAACGGGTGCAAAGGATGCAGCGGTGGTGATCCAGCCCAAACAGGGCATGGGAAGCATCGACCTGGCGCTGGGGGTACTGGTACGGGAAACGGGAGTGGTCCATGCCCACCTCCACCGCCACGTCCTGCAGCTCGCAGGAGCCATTGGCCACGCAGAAGGCGCACACATGATTGCCCTCGGCGAAGAACAGCTCCACCGCCATGCGCCGGTAGCCCTCCAGCTCAGGCGTGTGGGTATGCACCACCATCCCTTCAGCCACGGTGGTGACACAGGCCGGTTCGAGTTTGGGGTGGCCCTCAAGGGCCACTAAACAAAGCCGGCAAGCCCCCACGGGGCTGAGGCCATCGAGGTGGCAGAGGGTGGGCACCTGTAGTCCGGCGCTGCGGATCGCCTGGAGCAGCGTTGCATCGGCCGCCACCGTGCAGGGTTGACCATTGATCTGCAGGCTGACGCTGGGTGGCACTTGGGTCATGGCCCAGCCCCGGCGATGGCCGCCTCATATTCAGCGCGAAAAAAGCGCAAGGTGCTCAGTACCGGATTGGGAGCCGACTGGCCCAGCCCGCAGAGGCTGGTGGCTTTAACCATGCCGCAAAGCTGCTCGAGCTGCACAAGATCCGCGCCGGTGGCGCGCCGCTCCACGAAGCGATCGAGCAGCTGCTCCAGCTGCACCGTGCCGGCCCGGCAGGGGAGGCACTTGCCGCAGCTCTCGGCCACGCAGAAGCCCATGAAATAGCGGGCCAGCTCAGGCATCGCCAGCGACTCGTCGATCACCACCATGCCGCCCGAACCCATGATTGATCCCAGCGCCTGCAGTCCCTCGTAGTCGACCGGCGTGTCGAGCAGTGGCGCCGGCACGCACCCGCCCGAGGGGCCGCCGGTTTGCACCGCCTTCACCACGCCGAGGCTGCCGTTGGGGTTAGCAGGCACCCCTCCCCCCATCGTTTCAACGATGGTGCGCAGGGTGGTGCCCATCTCCACCTCGATCAAGCCGGTGTGGGTGATGGCACCAGAGAGGGCAAACACCTTGGTGCCCTTGCTGGTGGCGGTGCCCATGGCGCCATACCACTCGCCGCCCTGCCGCAGGATCGCCGGCACGGCGGCAAAGGTTTCAACGTTGTTGATCAAGGTGGGCAGACCCCACAACCCCGACACCGCCGGATAGGGCGGCCGCGGCCGCGGCGTACCCCGCCCACCCTCGATCGAATGCAGCAGGGCCGTTTCCTCGCCACACACGTAGGCCCCGGCACCGATGCGCAGCTGCATGGCAAACCCCGCCAGCAAGCCCCTGGCCTCAGCAGCGGCGATGGCGCCGCGCAACCGCTCAATGGCCAAGGGGTATTCGGCCCGCACGTAAATAAAACCCTCGCTGGCCCCCACGGCATGGGCTGCGATCGCCATGCCCTCCAGCAGCCGGTGGGGATCGCCCTCCAGCACGGCCCGGTCCATGAAGGCACCCGGGTCGCCCTCATCGGCGTTGCACACCACCACCTTGCTGCTACCCGGCTGAGCCGCCACCAACTGCCATTTGCGGCCGGTTGGATAGCCGGCCCCGCCGCGGCCCCGCAGCCCGCTGCGCACCAGCTCCTCCACCACCGCCGCTGGTGCCAGCTGGCGGCTGGCGGCGAGGGCGGCGTAGGCCCCTTGGGCAAGGGCGTCGTCAATGCAGCCCGGATCCACCAGGCCACAGCGCTCCAGCACCACGGATCGCTGCAGGGCGAAGAAGGGATGCTGCGGATCCAGCTGGCGCTCAGCGGCCACGCCGCCAAACAACTCGACGCGACCATCGTCGTGGTCGGCGGCGGCAAGGGGACCTTGACCACACAGCCGCAGGCAGCCCACCGACTTCACCCGCTCCGCCCCGTGCTGGGCCACCAAGCTCTGCCGCAGGGCCGCGGCCCCCGCCGCCCGGCAGGAGGTGGCATCACAACAGCGCCAGGTGATGGCCGCCTTCATGGTTCTGGCAGCGCAGCGGGGTCGCCGCGACCAACAGCGCCAGCGAGCACCAGCACAGGCGCCTGGCCGCAGGCCCCCACACAACTGGCGGTCTCGAAGGCCACCCCCCGCCGCCGCAGGCCCGCCTCCAGCCGCTCCGCCCCCCGCACAAAGCAGGCGGTGCCGCGACACACCACACAGCGCTGCACTGGCGGGGGAACAAGCCGAAACAGGTGATAAAAACTGGCCACCCCCATCACATCGCTAAGGGGTCGCTGCATGGCAACCGCCAGCTGCCGCAGCTCAGCTCGCGGCAGGTAGCCATGCCGCTGCTGCACTGCATGCAGGCGTTCAATCAGCGAGGCGTCCAGGGCATGGCAGCCCGGGCGCTCAGGTGTCGTTGCCACCGAGGTCGTCCTCAAAGCCCTGATCGGGATCGAACTCGCTCCAGCCGGGGCTGGCGTCGTTGAAGAGTCCATAGCGGGCCGCCTCGTCATCCATCTGGGTATTGCCGGTGGGACGGGTGTCGCAGCTGATGCCGCCATCCGCGCTGGGCTGGCAGTTGTCAAACTCCACCCCGGCCCGGCCTGGCTGCCCCAGGAGCAAGCAGAAGCACATACCGCCTACTACCAGGGCTGGGCGAAGTACCAGCACCATGGGGATCGGCAACCAGAACGGCTTACTGGGATGATGGCTCCGGTTTGGCCTCTGAGCGATGTACACGGATTGGACTGCCGTGATTTTGCTGCTGTTAACTGCGGCGCCCCTGGCCGTGGTAGTGGCTACCGCAGCCTTTTTCATCTGGCGGAAGAAGAAGCTGAAAGGCTGACCTGAAGCCCTGCCCGCCCTTGAAGAATGGCGGCGACGGTGGTACCACCCATGGCCTGCTGCATCTTGCCCTGCCCTAAGCAATCAAGGCAGGTGCGATAGCGCTGATCGTCCAGACGCAGCATGCCGCTGCCTCCGCATTGCTGACAGCGGCAGGAATTTGCGTGGCTTGACCGCTGCAGGGGCCCATCGGAGTAGGTCATCGAAATGTCCCCATTCGGGGACTAAAGGCATTCAGCCAGTGTGATCTGCTTTTGCCCACCTGATCCCGAAAGCTTTCTTAAGCCTGGACGCCCCTGAGGGCCTGGTCCAACCTCTCTGGGCTGAGTTGCTGCAGTAGTTCAGCTGCTGAAAGGCGGCTGCCCGCTGGCACCAAAGCCACGCTGGCGGCCAGTTGGCCCACCACTGCCGCTGCGTCCATGCCGAGCTGGTGGTAGCCCGCGAGCCCCTCGGCGCCCTCTCGCTTGCTGAGCCGCTGTCCCCCGCCATCGCGCCAGATCTGCACATGGCCATAGCGGGGCGGGGCCGCGCCCAGGGCCGCCATCACGGCCACCTGGGCGCCAGTGGCTCCCCAGAGGTCGTCACCGCGCACCACATCACTGATCCCCATAGCCAGCTCATCCAACGCCGTAGCCAGGTGATAAGCGAGGTAGCCATCAGCCCGGCGCAGCACCACATCACCAACGGCCGCTGGCCCATCGAGCTCCCCAGGGGCGCCATAGCTCTCCAGCCAATGCAGGTCGCCCGGCTGCAGCCGCAAACGCCAGCTGGGTAGCCGCCCCTGCACCGGCCCCCAGCCGCCACCGGCAGCCCGGCAAGTGCCCGGATACACGGCAGTAGTGCCGTGGGGCGCAGAGATATGGGCCAGCAGGCGGCGACTGCAGCGGCAGGGATAGAGCAAGCCATGGCGCCGCAGGGCTGACAGGGCCGTGGCGTAGAGCCCGCGCCGCTCGCTCTGGCGCAGCACCGGTCCGTCCCAATCAAGGCCAAGCCAGGCCAGATCGGCCAGGATCGAACTCTCAGCGCCAGCTCGATTGCGGGGCGTGTCGAGGTCGTCAAGGCGCAACAACCAAGCGCCCCCCCGCAGCCGGGCGTGCAACCAACTCAGCAGGGCCGTGCGCAGGTTGCCGCGGTGCAGAGCGCCGGTGGGGGATGGGGCGAAACGGCCGCGATACCCCCGCTGACGCTGGGCCAGTCCGACCTCAACCAGGGCCTGCAGGGGGGATGGCAGCGGCGCAGCAGCCAGGAGAAGGAGAAATCACTAGGTGTTCACTTTGGCGTGATCCCCGCCGCTGTGGCAGGGATCACCCCTAGAACCTGATCAGCCCTGGACGCGGTCTTTGAACATCTTGCCGGCGGTGAAGGCAGGCACCCGCTTAGCGGGGATCTTGATCTTCTCGCCTGTCTTGGGGTTCAGACCCTGGCGAGCGGAGCGCTCACGGGGCTCGAAGGAGCCGAAGCCCAGGATTGATACCTTTTTACCCTCCACCACTGAGTCGATGATGGTTTCGATGGCGGCGTCGACAACCTGGGAGACGTCGGTCTTAGTGAGCTCGGTGCGGGCGGCAACGAGGTTGACTAGATCAGCTTTGTTCATGGGACGAGGAAGACTCGGGGGTAGCGGTCGGGTTGCGACGAAAAGTGGCGAGTCGGAAAACCCCGACCGGCCCTGAGATGAGCGCGCTAATGGTATGGGGCTTTGGACAGTACTGCAACACAGAAGTGCTCCGCTGCAACGGTTTTCGTGGCAATTTCCCCACACGGGAGAGCCAGGAAGGCGCCAACCGGCTCAAACGACGAGCCGCGCGAGCAGCTCCGCGCCACCGCTGACAAGCTTGCCGCCGCGCAGGGCACCAAGCCCGCCACCACTGGCGATCCAGTCGGGAGAGCCGGCCGGCAACCAGCTGCGCAACCGCTCCAGACTGGCCAGCTGACGGGGCCAATGGAAAGTGCGCGTCGTACGCAACGGCGCCAGCTCTCCCGGTCCGGTTGGTAACAGCAAGCGCCCACAGAACAGACCATCGAGTGCCCCGGCACGCACCAAAAGCACACAGGAACCCGGTGCTGGCCCTGGGGTCCAAAGCAATTGGGCCCCGGGCGCTAGGTCCAGCTGTTCGCCAAATGTCGTGCACTCCCGCACACCCGGCAGCAGGTATGCCTCCTGCTCCTGCACCAGCACCGACCAACCCAGGGCCTCCTGCAGCCGCCTGCAGCGGCCATGACCCTCGCGGCTTGTGAGCACGATTCGGCCTGGCCCCACCAGCTCAGTGCGCTGGCGCAGCATCGCCAGATTTGCCTCGGTGAATCCCGGACAATCCACCAGCAGATCGCCGCAACCGCCGTAGGCCGCCGCCGCCAGCAGCCAGCTGCTGCCCCCCTGGCTATCGCGACTGGGGGCGAAAAGCCACAGACCTGGGCGCACCTGCTGGGGCGGCCGGCCGGATTCGGGGGGGTGGGTCAGCTGGGTCAACTGAATAAGGGTGGCGCGGGCAAGTAGACAGAAAAATGCAGAGGGCGAATGCGGGCGGAGACGGGCACCGCAGGCCGAGCCTGCTGCCCCAGCCTGAAGTCGCGTAGCTTTGGAGCAGCAGGCTCGGCCTCTTGACGGTCCAATTCAACAGTCTCGAGTCAGTTCCGCACCTGAACCACCATCAGGGGATTCATATCGGACACCCCTGGCCGCTGGGGTCAAGCCTCACCAAGCGGGGCGTCAATTTCTCGGTGGTCGCCCCCTTGGCCACCCGGCTCGAGCTGCTGCTATTCGCCGACGGCGAGGCGAGCGAACCAGAGCGGGTCGTGGAACTGGACCAGCGGCACCGATCCGCCGACCACTGGCATGTGGAGGTAGAGGGCCTGGGTTTGGGCTGCTGTTACGGCTACCGGGTTTTTGGGCCGCTGCGGCCTGGCGGCCATGGCTTCAACCCATCCAAGGTGCTGCTCGACCCCTGTGCCCGCGCGATCGCCGGCTGGCGTAACTACCAGCGTGGCTGTGCCGTCGGGGCGGCTCCCAACACTGGCCACTGCCTCAAGGGGGTGGTGACCGAGCGCGACCACTTTGACTTCAGCCACGCCCCTCGGCCGCGCCACAGCTGGAATAAGAGCGTTATTTACGAGCTGCACGTTGGCGGCTTCACCCAGGGGCAGGGCTGTCCAGTGCCAGCGGAGCAGCAGGGCAGCCTGTTGGGGCTAATTCCCACCATCCCCTATCTGAAGGATCTGGGCATCACCACCATCGAGCTGCTGCCGGTGATGGCTTTTGATCCCAACGACGCCCCGGCCGGCCGCCACAACTACTGGGGATACAGCCCACTGAGTTGGATGGCACCCCATCCCGATTATCTAGTGGGCGATGACCCCCTCAGCGGCCGCGACCAGGTGCGCCAACTGGTGAGCGCCTGCCACAGAGCAGGCATCGAAGTGTTGCTCGACGTGGTCTACAACCACACCACTGAGGGCAATCAGGATGGCCCCACCCTCAGCTGGCGCGGCTTCTGCGACCACCTTTATTACCAGCAGAACGCCAAGGGTGATTACCAAGATGTGAGCGGCTGTGGCAACACCATCGCCGCCAACCGGCCGCTGGTGCGGCGGCTGATCCTGGAATCGCTGCGCTGCTGGGCTACAGAACTGGGAATTGATGGCTTCCGCTTTGACCTTGGCATCGCCCTCAGCCGCGGCGACAACCTGGCCCCGCTTGAATCGCCGCCCCTATTTGAGGACATGGAGGCCGATCCCGACCTCAGCGATCTCAAGCTGATCAGCGAACCCTGGGATTGCGGCGGCCTCTACCGACTCGCCGACTTCCCAGCCCGCCGGGTGGCCACCTGGAATGGCCGCTTCCGCGACGACCTGCGTCGCTTCTGGAAGGGTGATGAAAAAACCTGCTGGACCATGGCCCAGCGCCTCAGCGGCAGCCCAGACCTTTTCACCACCACACCGGTGCATCCTGGCCAGTGCATCACCTTCCTGACCGCCCATGACGGCTTCTCCCTCGCCGATCTGGTGAGCTTCAACGGCAAGCACAACCTGGCTAACGGCGAAGACAACCGCGACGGCGACAATCACAACAACACCTGGAACCACGGTGTGGAGGGCCCCAGCTCCGATTCCGCCATCACGGCCCTGCGCGAGCGCCAGCTGCGCAACCTGCTTACCAGCTTGTTGCTGGCACCGGGAGTGCCGATGCTGTTGATGGGCGATGAGGTGCGCCGCAGTCAGGGTGGCAACAACAACACCTGGTGCCAGAACAACCCCCTCGGCTGGATGCACTGGCAACCAGATAGGGGCGACTTAGCCCTACGACTCTTTTTGCAACGCCTTCTGCGGTTGCGATCCCACCTGACCGGGCTGTTCAACCCCGAGCTGCCCCTCGATGACAAACCCCAGCGGCGCAGCGGCGATCGGGGCCATCTCTGGCGCCAGTGGCACGGAGTTGAATTAGACAGCCCCGACTGGGCGAGCTGGTCCCACACCCTGGCTTGGAGCCTCAACGACAGCCACCAAGGCCCACTGGTGTGGTGCGGCATGAACGCCTATTGCAAGGCTATGCACTTCGAACTGCCCAGCAGCAGCCAAGGCTGGCTGCGGGTGATTGACACGGCGCTGCCCCCCGGCGATGACCTGCCTTCCCAGCCTGAGCCGTGGCTACCCACCGGCGCCCCGCTGCAGAGCCGCACCCTGATGCTGCTGGTGGCGGCCCCGCTGCTGGAAGGCCGAGAGCTTTAAAAAGCGGGCGGCGGGAATCGAACCCGCATCATCAGCTTGGAAGGCTGAGGTTTTACCACTAAACTACGCCCGCGGCAGTACATGCGTACGAGTCACATGCCCTGATGCTGTTACCGAAGCAACCCAGCTCAGACATTATGGCCTGCCCACCCCAAGCCCCAAGCGGCCCCGATGATTACAGCTGAAGAACCAAGCTTGGGGCAGGCTGCCCGGCGTCGCCTGCTGTGGAGCTATGGCCTCGGCGACATCGGCACCGGCATGGCTGCCACCCAGCTGGGCTTTTACCTATTTGTTTTTTACACCGGTGTGGCCGGGCTGCCGGCCTGGATGGCGGGCCTAGTGCTGATGGTGCTGAAGGTGTGGGATGGCATCAACGACCCCCTAGTTGGCTGGCTCAGCGACCACACCAAGCACCCCTGGGGCCCGCGGCTGCCCTGGATGGCCGGCAGCGCCCTTCCCCTAGGCCTGGCGCTGGTGGCGATGTGGTGGGTGCCGCCGGGGGGGGACTGGCAGAAGTTCGCAATTTTGGTGGCAATTCAGCTGGTGGCCATGGGGCTGTACACCTGCGTCAACCTGCCCTACTCGGCCCTGGCCTCCGAGCTCACCAGCTCCACCCAGCTGCGCACCCAGCTGAATGCCAGCCGCTTCAGCGGATCGATCCTGGCTGGATTAGCCGGCTTGGTGCTGGGGGCCCTGCTTGTAAGTCAGGGCGCGGAGGGTTATCTGCGCATGGGCCGGGTGTCCGGAATTGTCCTCACGGTGTTCACCCTGCTGTGCTGCTGGGGCCTAGCTCCCTTCGTCCGCAACTGCCAGCGGCCTACGGGCCAACCGGAACCGATCCGGCGCCAGCTGCAGCGCATAGCCGCCAACCCTCGCTTTCTCAAGGTGGTGGGGCTTTACTTGCTGCTCTGGTGTGCCCTGCAGCTGATGCAGCCGGTGTCGCTGATTTTCCTGGCCGTGGTGATGCAGCTGCCGGAGAGCTGGAGCACCTGGATCCTGATTCCCTTCCAGCTCAGTGCCCTGGCGGGGCTGCAGCTGTGGAGCCGGGTGGCAGGGCGCCACGGCCGCGTCTGTGCCCTGCGCTGGGGCACCGCGTTCTGGATTGCCGGCTGCTTGGGGGCAAGCCTGCTGGTGCCGCTCGATGGCAGCACCGCCCCTCTGGGAAGCTTCAGCAATGGCATCGCCCTGGGCCTACTCGTGCTCACGATCATGGTCACGGGCCTGGGGGCCTCCACCGCCTACCTGATTCCCTGGGCCCTATTGCCCGATGCGATCGATGCCGACCCCGACAAACCGGCCGGGCTCTACACCGCCTGGATGGTGATTACCCAGAAACTGGGCATCGGTGTGGCCGTGTTTGCCCTTGGTAATGGGCTGAGCCTCAGCGGCTACCAGGCCGCCCAGGGACTGGCCCAGCCGACTACTGCCCTCACCACCATCCGCCTATGCATGGGCCTGATTCCGGCCGTGCTGATCGGCGCTGGCCTGCTAGTGATGCGACGCTGGCCAGAGAAAGGCCTGCACCGCCAGCCATGAAGCGCCCCGCCTGGCTGACAACACCGCGCTGGCTCAGGCGCCTAGGCGCCAGCTTTCTAATTGGGGGCCAGGCGGTGAGCGCCATCGCCAAGGGGCGCATCGGCTTCAACGATCTGATGCAAGAGCTGATGGAAGCCGGCCCCGGCAGCTTCCTGATCGTGCTGATCACGGCCTTGGCTGCGGGCACCGTGTTCAACATCCAGGTGGCAGCGGAACTCTCCAAACAGGGCGCCAGCGCCACGGTGGGCGGTCTATTGGCCCTGGGGCTGTCACGGGAAATCGCGCCCCTGCTCACCGCCACCCTGCTCACCGGCAAGGTGGCCACGGCCTATGCGGCCCAGATCGGCACCATGAAGGTGACTGAGCAGATCGACGCGATCACGATGCTGCGCACCGACCCCGTGGAGTACCTGGTGGTGCCCCGGGTAGTAGCCATGGTGATCATGGCGCCGGTGCAATGCCTGCTGTTCTTCTGGGTGGGGATCTGGTCTGGCCAGGTGAGCAGCACGATGCTTTACAGCATCCCGCCAGCGGTGTTCTGGAACTCGGTACGTACCTGGATGGAGCCCGACGACCTGCCCTCGATGCTGCTCAAAGCCCTGGTATTCGGGCTGCAGATCGCCGTGCTGGCTTGCGGCTGGGGACTCACCACCCGGGGTGGTCCCAAGGAGGTGGGCACCAGCACCACCGGCGCCGTGGTCATGATCCTGATCACGGTCGCCCTGATGGACGCCCTGCTCACCTCGCTGCTATTCACCTGATGACCTCCCCTGCCCCCGGCACTAGCGGCGTAGTGCTCGAGCCCGCCTACGGCGTAGCCCTAGGCGTGATTGGCCTGGGACTGGCAGCCTTGGCCCTAAGGCCGCTTTGGGCTGAGGCCATCTGGCTCAGCCTGGTCATAACGGTGTTCGGTTTGTTTCTGCTGCTGCAAACCCGCCTGCTGCGGCTGGAATTTGGCGGTGATGCCCTGCTGGTGTGGCGTCAGCAGACCCTGCTGCGCCGCTTCCCCTACCAGGAATGGCTGAGCTGGACAATCTTTTGGCCGGGGCTGCCAGTGCTGTTTTATTTCCGTGAACAGGGCAGCATCCACTTCCTGCCCGTGCTCTTTGATGCAATCAGCCTGCGCCAGCAGCTGGAGCAGCACCTGAGCCAGCTCCCCCCCGCAGCACCTCCCGATTCCCCAAGCGATGTCTGACGACCCCAGCCAGGCTTCCCCCAACCCTGTCAGCCCCGAGCCCCCCTCACCAGCCCCCTGGCAGGAGCTGGCCCTTACGGAGCTGCTGCAGCAGCGCACAGCCCTGCTCGAGGAGATCCGCCAGCTGGAAGCTCGCCGCGGCCAGATCCAGAAGGAGATCGAAGCGAGCTTTGCTGGCCAGGCCGATGGGATAGCCAGGCGGATCAAGGGCTTCCAGGACTACCTGGTAGGGGCCCTGCAGGATCTCGCTGTAGCCGCTGAACAGGTGGAGCTGGTGCCCCAGCAGGTGCTGGTGCAGCCCTCCCCCCTCGACCAGATCAGTGGCACCACCTTGGTCAGCGAACCCGCAGCGGCGGTGGCGGCAGCGGCGGGTTTGTTCAACCTTGACGAAAGCCTGATCCGCGAACGGCTGGCCAGCTTTGGCGGCCAGCCCGACTTCTACGCCGATCCCTGGCAGCTACGTCGCACGCTGGAGCCCAGTGGAGCCGCCCTGCTGGACGACTGGTTCCTGGGCCAGGGCGGACGAGGCGCCCAGCCCAGCTGCGGCAGCCGCAGCCGCAATGCCCTAGTGGCTGCAGCCGCTATTGCCATCCTGGGCGAGCTCTATGGCGAGCGCTTCCAAACCCTGGTGCTGGCCAGCCAACCGGAGCGCCTGGGGGAGTGGCGCCGCGGCCTGCAGGACTGCCTGGGCCTTTCCCGCGAGGATTTCGGCCCCAGCAGCGGCATCGTGCTGTTTGAGCGGGCCGATGCCCTAGTGGAGCGGGCCGACCGCCTCGAAGAGCGGGGCGAGCTGCCCTTCATCGTGGTGGATGCGGGCGAGCCGGTGCTTGAGATCCCGATCCTGCAGTTTCCGCTCTGGCTGGTCTTCGCGGCCGGCCCCGGCGAACTCATGGCCGACGAAACCTACTGACCCCTGCAACCGTGACCCTGCCAACAGCTGTGACCCTGCTCACCCTGGCCATGCTGATCGCCGGCTACCTGCTCGGCTCAATCCCCAGCGGTTACCTGGCGGGGCGCTGGCTGGCTGGCCTCGACATCCGCCGCGAGGGTTCCGGCTCCACCGGTGCCACCAACGTGCTGCGCGTGGTCGGCAAGGGGCCGGCCTTGGCGGTGTTCTTGGTGGATGTGCTCAAAGGAGCCGCCGCCGTGCTGCTGGCCAAGACCCTGCTCGACCCCTTTGGCGTTGGCGTAGTGCTGGCTGGCCTGGCGGCTCTGGCTGGCCACATTTGGCCGGTGTGGCTTGGCTGGAAGGGTGGCAAGGCGGTGGCTACTGGTCTGGGCATGCTGCTGGGGCTCACCTGGCCGGTGGGGCTGGCCTGCTTCGGCATCTTCTTGGCCGTGCTCAGCCTCAGCCGCATCGTGTCCCTATCAAGTGTCGTGGCGGCGCTGGCCCTGCCGCTGCTGATGCTGGGCTGGTTTGCTGACCAGGGGCTAGGGCTGCGCTGGCCATACCTGGCCCTGGCCCTGCTCACCACCGTGCTGGTGCTGTGGCGCCACCGCAGCAACATCAAACGGCTGCTAGCCGGCACCGAACCCCGCCTCGGTACCCCTAAGGACTGATCGAGACTCCAAGCTCACGCTCAGGCCAGCTCGCGGCTGCGCTGGGCAGCAGCCAGCACGGCCTCGATCAGGGCCGAGCGCAGGCCAGCTTTTTCCAGCTGACGCAGGCCGGCGATGGTGGTGCCAGCTGGGGAGCTCACCATGTCCTTGAGCTGGCCGGGATGGAGATCGCGCTCCTGCAGAAGGGCGGCGCTGCCGGCCAGGGTGCGGTGGGCCAGTCGCTGGGCAAGCAGCCGCGGCAAACCGGCAGCCACAGCGCCATCTGCCAGGGCCTCCGCCACCACCGCCACAAAGGCCGGCCCCGAGGAGGTGAGCGCCAAAAAGGCATCGAGCTGGGCTTCAGGCAGCTCGTGCACTTCACCCACCTGGGCGAAGAGCTGCTGCACCCAGAGGCGCTGGTCTGGCAGCACGTCGGCGCCAAAGGCCAGGCCCGTGAGGCCCGCCCGCACCAGGGCCGGGGTATTGGGCACAGCGCGCACGCACTGCCAGCCAGGAAACAGACGCTGCAGCCGCGCCAGGGTGACACCGGCGAGCACGGAGATCAGCAACCCGCCGGCACCGCCAACCGCCGCCTGGGCCACGGCCTCCAGCTGCTGGGGCTTGACCGCCAGCAACACCACCGGCGCGGCCCAGGCTGCAGCTGCATCAGTAGCCACGGCCAAACCGTGGGTTTGGGCCAGGCAGGCGGCCGAGGCTTCGCTGGCAACAACGGCCCGCACACCCTCGCGCTGCACCAGGCCTGCTTCCAGCAGGGGAAACAGCAAAGCCTGGGCCATACGGCCCAGGCCCACTACGCCGAAGGTTGGCGTCACAGCCGGCCTAAATGGCAGCGTCCTGGCGGCCCCAGGCCGGGCTCGGGGCCGCGTCCTGCTTGGGCTCGTTGATTTCCCGGCTCACGCTCGAGGATGAAGAGGCCTCGTCGCTGGCGGCGGTGGTCACCGTGACGCAGCTAGGGGCAAAAAGAAAGATGCTTTCGCCCACCCGCTCTTGGTGGCCGTCAATGGCGAAGGTGCCGCCAGCTACGAAATCGACGGCGCGCTGGGCCTGATCCGGCTCCATCATCGTGAGATTGAGGATCACCGTCTTGCGTTCGCGCAGGGCCTGGATGGCGCGGGGCATCTCATCGAAGCTGCGCGGCTCCATCAGGGTCACCTCAGCGGCGGCCGTGGATAGGCCGGGCATACCGATCACGTTGGTACCGGCAAAGGGGTCGTCAGCGCCGAAATCGGAGCTCAGGGCTAGGGCGCTTGAGCGGCTGGTGTAGCTCGGCTCAGGCTGCTCGCCGCCGTCGTAATCGAGCTCGTCGTCGTAGTCGCCGTCGAGGTAGTCGTCTCCTGAGACAACGGCACGCAGACGGGAGAACAACGACACGAACTGAACCTCACAAGATGCTTTCCACCTAGATAGCGTCCCACACCAAACGCGGCAAGACTTTTAAGCGGAGATTGGCACCTGGTAGGCGATTTAATTGGGATCAACGCTGCCCAAACAGGCCGCTACCAATGCGCACCCAGGTACTTCCAGCCGCTGCCGCTTCAGGCCAGTCGCCACTCATGCCCATCGAGCGCTCCGGCAGCTCCAGCTGGGTTGCTAGTGCGTCGCACTCACCAAACAGGACCCGGCGCTCGGCTTCGCCCAGGCCCAGGGGGGCCAGGGTCATCAAGCCCAGGGGCCGCAGGGGGGCTAGGCCGGCCAGCTCTGGCCAGTGCTGGCAGAGCTCAGGGGGTTCAAAGCCGGTCTTAGCGGGATCGGGGCGAAATTTCACTTGAAAAAACACCGCCGGCTGGCGCTGCTCCTCGGCGGCGATCCGTGCCAGGCGTCTGGCCAGCTCAAGGCTGTCGAGGGAGTGGATCGTGCCGAAGTGGCGCACCACACCCCGCGCCTTATTGGCCTGCAGCCGGCCGATGAAATGCCAGTCGAGCGGACCCAGATCGGCCAGCTCGTCCTGTTTGGCCACCGCCTCCTGCAGGCGACTTTCACCGAAGCTGCGCTGGCCGGCGGCCACCGCTTCGCGGATCCGAGCTGCGGGCTGGCCCTTACTCACCGCCAACAACCGGCAGCCGGGCGGCAGCTCGGCTTGAAGGGCGGCCAGTCGCCCGGCCAAGGATTCAGATGAAGGTCTGGTCAAACAACTGACGCCAGTGGGCGTGGGCCTCGGGACCGTCGCGGCGGGAGCGCACCAGATTTTGCTCAGCAAAGTGGCGAGCATCCATCAGCGGCACCACCTCAAAGGTGGCGCCGCGGGGCTGCAAGGTGACGACGAAAAAAATGCGCTGGGCGTAGAGGGTGGCGAACAGATCCCGGCCTTCGGAAACCGCCGCCACCCGATAGAGCATCCCGAAGGTGGGATGGTTGAGGTAGCGCTCCGGACTCACAAATGCGCTGCTCGTCAATGCGCTGCTCACCAATGCCGTCGAACTTGGCCATTAAAGGTCACCGACTTTCCAACGCAGCAGAAGCATCAGCAGCAGCAGCAGCAAGACCGCCGCGGTGGCGTTGAGCAGGCCCAGGCCCCGCCCCGCAACTGCTGGTCGCAGCAGCTGGTCGGGCGGCAGCCAGGCGCCGCCGCGGGCCAGCAGCGCCTCAGCTCCCTGCTCGGCGCGCAGCAACACGTTGGCTAGCAACCGCTCACCAAGGGCCAGCACCAAGGCCAAGCCCCCCTTCCAGCCCAGTCGCTTGAAATTCACCGCCCGAGTTGCAATAGAACGCAACAGGTTTTGCAACTCCTCCTGCACCAATGGCAAAAAGCGCAGGGCCAGCAGCAGGGTGAAACCAAGCCGCTCCACCGGCAGGCCGAGCCGGGCCAGGGGCGCCAGCAACCAGCTGATCGCCCACACCAACTGTTCGGGGGAGGTGCTGAGCAGTAGCAGGTTGGCGCTGTGCACGAGGGTGAATAGCAGCGTGGCGCCGTTGAGGCCCAGCTCAGCTGATCGGCGGGTCACCAATAGGGGGCCCTGGCGCAGCAGCACCCAGGGGGTGCCTGAGCGCTCTGGCGGCGGGCTGCCAGGGGGGCCGGGCTGCAGCCGCAGCTCCGCCGGCGGCCGCTGCAGTGCTGCCTGAGCTGCTGTGCCCGCCGGCAACAGGGCGGCCAGGGCGCCCACAGACAGGGCAAGGGCCAGTAGCAGCGGCACGCTGCGGCGCCATAGCCGCCAACTGAGCCCGCTAGCGGCGGTGATCACGAGCAGCAAGCCCACCAGGCTGAGGCGCCAAAGCGGCCCCGCCAGAATCGGGGTTACCAAAAAAATCAGGCTCCAGGCCAGCTTTAGGCGTGGATCAAGCTGGCGCAACCAGCTGCCGCCATGGGCCGACTCCGCCGGATCCGGAGCGGCAAATTGGCCGATGGGGATCTGGCGTAAAAAATCCACCTAAGCGCAGGCCCTAGCGCCCACGAGTCTGGCTGCGGGCCAGCTCCTTCTCGGCATCGCGCTGCTGCTTGCCCCGCCAGAAAAGCTTGATCGGCGTGCCCTCAAAGCCCAAGCCCTCGCGAATCTGACGCTCCACGTAACGGCGATAGGTCTCACCGAAAAGCCTCGGCTCATTGACAAACAAAGTGAAGCTGGGGGGGCGCACGGCCACCTGGGTGCCGTAATAGAGGCGCCCCTGGCGGCCTCCGCGGCTGGTGGGCGGCGAGCGCCAGCTGAGCGCCTCGGTGAGCACTTCATTCACCACCGAGGTGGTGACGCGGCGGCGATGCTGCTCCACCGCCAGCAGGGCCAGGGGGAAGATCGCCTGCACCCGCTGGCCGCTGAGGGCTGAGGTGAACAGCATCGGCGCCCAGTCTAGGAAATAGAGCTTGGCGCGGAGCTCCTTCTCCATTGCCGGCATGGTGTGGCTGTCTTTTTCAATGGCATCCCACTTATTGACCACCACCACGCAGGCGCGGCCGTCCTCTTCGATGCGGCCGGCCAGGCGCTGGTCTTGCTCGGTTACCCCATCGAGGGCATCAATCACCAGCACACACACATCGGAGCGCTCGATCGCCTTGAAGCTGCGGCTGATGCCGAAATATTCGGGGCCATAGCTCACCGAACGGCGGCGGCGGATGCCGGCCGTATCAAGCAGCTTCCAGGTTTTGCCCTCCCGCTCGATCGTGGTGTCGATCGTGTCTCGGGTGGTGCCCCGAATCGGGCTGACGATCGCCCGATTTTCACCGCACACCGCATTGAGCAGGCTGGATTTGCCGACGTTGGGACGGCCAATGATCGCTAGCTGAATCGGCTCTTCTCCCTCCTCTTCTTCGGTAGGGGGCAAGTGACTCACCACCTTGTCGAGCAGGTCGCCGGTGCCGGCACCGTGAATCGCCGAAATCGGGAAGGGCTCGCCCAGCCCCAGGCCCCAAAACTCGGCCGCCATGGCCAGGCCCGCATCGGGCGACTCGCACTTATTCACCGCGAGCATGGTGGGAACCCCCTGGCCCCGCAGCCACTCGGCAATCGACTGGTCGGCGGCGGTGCAACCCTGCTGACCATCAACAACCACCAGGGCCACGGCCGCCTCGGCCAGGGCCAGGTTTGCCTGCTCGCGGATCTCAGGCAGAAATTCGCTGTCGTCGTCAAACACCAGGCCGCCGGTGTCGACCACCCGGAAGGTGCGATCAGCCCAGTAGCCCTCCTGATAGGTGCGATCCCGCGTCACGCCGGGCGTGTCGTGCACGATCGCTTCGCGGCTGCGGCAGAGCCGGTTGACCAGGGTGGATTTGCCCACGTTGGGGCGGCCAATAATGGCAACGACCGGTAAGGCCAAGGGAGGTATTCCTACGTCTGTCCTTTATTGACCCTAACGTCCGCCCTGTCTTGACCAAAAAGTCTGCCCTGGCTTGAGCCAAAAGAGAGGCCCTAACCCGAGCCATTAGCTAATGGGCAGGTCGCCCGAATGGCCCAGCACCGGATCGGCCGGCTGGTCCAACAGTTGCGGCAGCGGCCCCACACCCGGCAGCGGTTCACCCCGCTCCGCCAGGTGGGCCAGCAGCCAGTTCACGGCGGTGGCGCGGCGGGTGCGGCGCGGGTAGAGCTCGCCGATCCTGTAGCCCGCAAAACCCAGCTGCTCCTTCAGCAGCTGCTTGTGCTCTCTTGCAATCGAGCGGGTGAGGGCCACCGAGGCGGGCCGCTCGGCGATGAACTGGGGTTCGATTGGGAAGGACTCCCGCCAGCCAGCGCTGGTGGCCGGGCCCGCGCTCCAGGTGCCGGAGCCATTCAGCTCGTATCCCAGGCGCGGCCAGATCAGCTCACACACGAAGCGATCGCTGGTGCGGTCGGCCAGCACCGCCTCCAGCAACTGGCGGCTCAAGGGGTAGGGGACGGCAGCGGGGGCGGCCTGAGCGGAAGCCATCGGCCTGAAGCATCACAATCGGATCACCATGATCACTGGTTCACCGATCACCGCTTCACCCCTGCAGCTCTCTGGCAACGGCACACCCCGCGCCCTGCGCTGCCGGGTGCTGCAGTCGCCTCTGGCGGGGGTGAGCGATCGCATCTTCCGGGAGCTGGTGCGGCGCTGGGCCCCCGACGCCCTGCTGTTCACCGAGATGGTGAACGCCACCAGTCTTGAGCTGGGCTTCGGGCTGCAGAAGGTGGAGGAGCTTGGCAGCGAGGCCGGCCCAATCGGCGTGCAGCTGTTTGATTACCGGCCCGCCGCCATGGCCGAGGCGGCCAAGCGGGCCGAGGCCGCCGGCGCCTTTCTGATCGACATCAATATGGGCTGCCCGGTAAAGAAGATCGCCAAGAAAGGCGGCGGCAGTGGCCTGATCCGCGATCCCGAGCTGGCGGCCCGCGTTGTGGAAAGCGTGGCCGCGGCCGTAACTCTCCCGGTGACGGTGAAAACGCGGCTGGGCTGGTGCGATGGCAGCGATGCGGTGAGCTGGTGCCAGCGGCTCGAAAATGCCGGTGCCCAGCTGCTCACCCTGCACGGCCGCAGCCGCGAGCAGGGCTTCAAGGGTCAGGCCGACTGGGCCGCCATCGCTGCGGTGAAGGCGGCGCTGAAGATCCCGGTGATCGCCAATGGCGATGTCAATAGCCCGGCCGCTGCCAGGCACTGCCTGGAGCAGACGGGCGCCGATGGGGTGATGGTGGGCCGGGGCAGCATGGGATCCCCCTGGCTAGTGGGCCAGATCGATGCGGAGCTCAGCGGCCGGCCCATCCCAGCCACCCCCGGCGCCCTCGAGCGCCTGGCCCTAGCGGCGGAGCAGCTGCAGGCCCTGGTGGCGGCCAAGGGCGACCACGGCCTGCTGATCGCCCGCAAGCACATGGGCTGGACCTGCCAGGGCTTCACCGGCGCCCCCCAGCTGCGCCATGCCCTTATGCGAGCGCCCACCCCCGGCGCAGCCCTGGAGCTCCTGCAGCGAGCGGAGGCGGCTGTTCAGGGCAGCACCTCTGGCCAGCTCTGACGAATAAGCAGTAGCGAAAAGTAGGGCTGTTCATCGGCGGGCACCTCGGCCGCCGGCGCCAGTAGCTGGTCGGGCCAGCCCACCCGCTGGGCAAACAGGGCCCCTGCCAGCAGGTTGCGCTGCGCCAGCAGGGGCCGCACCCAGGTCCAGCGGTGGCCGAGCTTGAGCAGGGCCAGCACCGTGGCCGCTGCCGCCGCTTCAGCCAGCAGCGCCTCGAGCTGGGCGGGATCGTCGGGGGTGGGGCGAATCAGCAGGGCGTCGTGCTGCAGAGCCAGCGGCCAGCGGCCAGCGGCGGCGGCGGCGGCCACCGCC
Organism: Cyanobium sp. NIVA-CYA 375; assembly: GCF_056108345.1. Classification (NCBI taxonomy): domain Bacteria; kingdom Bacillati; phylum Cyanobacteriota; class Cyanophyceae; order Synechococcales; family Prochlorococcaceae; genus Cyanobium; species Cyanobium sp. NIVA-CYA 375. Next base: position 19,895 of record NZ_JBSYHW010000022.1, read on the forward strand.
GTGATGCCGGGAATCACTGCTACAGGACAGTTGGGGTGGCGCTCCGCCAGGGCTAGCAGGGCGTAGGAGGCGCTGGCATAGAGGGATGCGTCCCCCTCGCACAGCAACACCACAGCCTGGCCAGCAGCCACTTCTGCGGCCAGGGCAGCGGCGGCGGCATGCCAGGCCTGGCGGCGCGGCTCCGCCTCGCTCACCATCGGAAATAGCAGCGGTAAGCGCCGTTGCTCGGGACCCATCCAGGGGGCGGCGATCTGGGCCGCCATTCCCTCCGCCTCGAGCCGGGCCACCGGGTAGGCGACCACCGCCGCGGCCCCAATTGCCCGCACCGCCGCCACGGTGAGCAGCTGCGGATCACCGGGGCCAACCCCTACCAGGGTGAGGCCTGCCACCGGCGCCAGGGCTCCCGGAAATTCAGCCGAAAACACAATGGGCCTGCTGCAGCAGCCTTTCTAAGCTGGGAATAGCCCGTGATCTGGCCCGATGACTCTTCTGCAGGTATTTGGCACCGGCCCAACTGAATCAGCCTCCCCCAGCCTTACCAGCAGTGACGCGGCCGAAATCGCCGCCACGCTGGCGCCACTGGGCATCGGCTTTGAGCGCTGGCAAGTCCAGGCCAGCCTCCCCACGGACGCCGAGCCGGCTGGGATCCTGGCCGCCTACGCCACCGAAATCGCGCGAGTGCAGGCCGGTGGGTCGTACCCCACGGTGGATGCGATTCGCCTCACGCCAAACCATCCAGACCGCCAAGCCCTGCGCCAGAAGTTTCTGGCCGAGCACACCCACAGCGAAGATGAGGTGCGCTTCTTCGTAGAGGGACGCGGCCTCTTCTGCCTGCATGTTAGCGAAGCGGTGCTGCAGCTTTTATGCGAAGCAGGCGATTGGATTTCCGTACCAGCCGGCACGAAGCACTGGTTTGACATGGGTCCAGAACCCCATTTCTGCGCCCTGCGCTTCTTCGACAACCCCGCAGGCTGGGTTGCTGAGTTCAGCGGCGACCAAATCGCCGACCGCTACCCCCGCCTCGACGAACTATCCGCACCTCGACGAACTTGAAAATTTGATTGGGCTTAAAAGCCCCCAGCGAAGCTACTTTTTGGCTCCCCGGGGCTACTCAGACCCGATCACTGCAGGGGCTCAGTGATGCACGCAAAGCCACCGATCTGGTCTGCCCCGAGAGCTGAGGGGAGTGATCCCGATTGGGTTACCACGCAGGCCTTCTCATGGTGCGGGGCAGCATCCGCCCGTCGGCTTCAGTTCTCCGCCGGCAGTGATGGCTTGCTCCTCTGACTCAGCGAGGAGTGCTGGGGTTACGGCCCCCGTTCATCGCACTTCAACGGGGTCCAAGCAGGCCACCACGCTGCTGGGCAGAGACGATTTCGATTGCCTGGGGCGGTTGACCTCCTCCTGAAGGGGGGCCGGGCCTCGCACGCACCCCAGGATCGCCAGAAAAGGCGAAATGAGATTATTATTTTCTCAAATCGTCAAAAATGGCGACATACTGCCCTGTGTTGGATGCCCATCCAGCGTCTGATGAGCGACAAGGCCCTCCTGCAGGAGCTGGGGCAGCGCATCGCCCGTCTCCGCCTGGAGCGGAACCTCAGCCAGGCTCAGCTGGCGGAGCAGGCGGGCATCTCCAAGCGCACTCTGGAGCGGCTGGAGGCCGGTGCCGCAGCCACACAGCTTTCGCTGTTCCTGCGCGTGCTGCGTCAGCTGGATCTTCTGGAGCGGCTTGAGCTGCTGCTTCCCGAGCTGCAGCCCTCACCTCTGGCCCTATTGGAGCAGCAGCAGGCCACGCGCAAGCGCGCCAGTCGCCGCCGCGTCGCCAAACCGGCCAGCTCCTGGAGCTGGGGGCAGCCATGACCGTGGCGGCAGTTGAACTCTGGGGCACCCGCATCGGTGCCGTGGCCCTCACCGATTCCAATGGTGTCGCCTCCTTCGAATACGAGCCCTCGTTCCTGGCCAGTGGCATCCAGTTGGCACCCCTGATGATGGCTCTGCTACACCGGGCAGCGGGGCCATCCAGATCGCTGAGCTCGTGGCTCTGGCTTCCGAGATCCTTTCGCAGCAGCAGAGGCTTGCCACCTCCTTCCAGGGCCCCGAGCGGGAGGAAGCCCTGCAGACAATCCTGCGGGTGGGCACCTCCGCCGGGGGCGCCAGGGCCAAGGCGTTGATCGTCTGGAACGCCAGCACCGGGGAGGTGCGCTCCGGCCAGCTGGAGGCGCCACCGGGTTTCAGCCACTGGTTGCTGAAATTTGATGGAGTGAGCGGCAACAAGGACAAGGAACTTGAAGATCCCCAGGGCTATGGCCTGATTGAACTCGCTTACAGCCGCATGGCCCGCGCCGCAGGGATCACCATGACCGACTGTCGGCTCTTAGAGGAGAACGGCCGGCAGCATTTCATGACACGACGCTTCGATCGCGATTCCGCCGGCAACAAGCTGCACATGCAGTCGCTCGGAGCTCTGGCCCACTTCGATTACAACGAACCTGGCAGTTACGGCTATGAACAGGCGTTTCTCGTGATGCGGCAACTCCAGTTGCCAATGCAAGCTCTCGAAGAGCAATACCGGCGGATGGTGTTCAATCTGATCGCTCGCAACCAGGACGATCACGTCAAGAACATCGCCTTTCTGATGGATCGTGATGGCCAGTGGTCGCTTTCCCCCGCCTTCGACATCACCTGGAGCTTCAATCCCGCTGGCGACTGGACGGCCACCCATCAGATGTCTGTAAATGGCAAGCGTGATCAGTTCACCCGTGCCGACCTCCTGGCTGTCTGCCGCTCAGCCCAGCTGAAGAGGGGGCGAGCTGAAGCGATCGCTGAAGAGGTGATCGCCGCCGTTCGCGACTGGCCGCTCTATGCAGCTGAAGCAAACGTGAGGGAGGAGAGCTGCAGCCAGATTCAGGCCAGCCACCGCCTCAATCTGTAGCAGCAGTAACGCCCCTCAGCTCCAGCCATGATCCGCCAGATACGACGAAAGGACTCAGAAAATGGCCTTTACTCGCCTCTTGTGGCGAGTAAAGCTCTTGGGTCGGCGGTGTTGCCGGGCAGCCGGGTGAACGTCGCAAACCGGCAGTAGCCCTCAGAGCGGCACCCCATAAGGCTTGCCGCACAGGCCTCTACCACTCCGCGGGCCTACGGCTACATGGTGCGTGGAGGGGTCTGCGCTTGTTCCCCCATGGCCACGTGCTGTGCCGTCAGCCGAAGCTCTTGGCCTAGATCCCATGCCACGCGGGGCCATTCCCTTCAGAATTGAGCCTCCTATTCACAGGGCTTGTGCCTTGAGGGACCCCCGTTCAGGCCTGGTTGTGGCATTGGGCAGTTGGCTGGTGCTGGGCCTGGTATTCGGGTTGGCGATGGGGCCATACCAGGCGCTCTCGGAACTCGGTTTCCGGATACAAGCAGCCCTTTGGCTCTCGGCTGAGCCCCAATTGCTGCTCGGCTGCTTGCTGGTGTTTGGGGCCACCAGCCTGCTGGTTCTCCTGGCCTGGGGGCCGCTGGCTGGCGGCCGCGGGGGCGGCACCGCGTCGTTGCTCGCCCTAGATCGCGCCTCCCAGTCCGAAGGCAAGGCGGTTGAGCTGCTCTGGCTGCAGCAGCTCAACCTGGCCACCCAGCTGCGGCGGCTGCCCTTGATGTTGCTCACCCATCTGGGGGGCCTTTCAGTGGGAGTGGAGTCGCCATCAGTGGCGCTGGGTGCCAGCTTGCTGCTGGCGATTCGCAGGCGCTGGCCCCGGTTGCAGCCCCTGGCCTCTCTCTCGCCCCAGCTGTTGGCCGTGATCGGCGACGCGGCCGGATTGGGGGCGGCGTTTCGCTCGCCCCTACTGGCCGTTGCCTACGGATTGGAAGAACTGGGCCAGCGCAGTGGTCTGCCACTAGTAGTGCCGGCCCTGCTGCTGGCAGGTAGCGGCACCGTGGTGGCCACCACCATCGGGCAGCCCGCTCGCCTACCTGGCCTGGCGCTGGGTTCCCTGGCAACGGGGATCTGGGGCTGGGCCGTGCTGCTCACCCTGGTGGGCGCTGCTGCAGGCGCCCTATTCATGCGTTTGTTGCTGCCGGCGGCTGCCGTGGTGAAGCAATTGCTGGGGCGGCGGCGGCTCCTCGGCGCCTTTGTCCTGGCGGGCTCACTCAGCCTGCTAGCGCTTGTCAGTGACTGCCTGAGTCTCAACGACGGCTCCCTATCGCTGGCGGCGGCCCTGAGCGGTGAATCCGTGGGTTCCCCGCTCCTCTGGCTGTGGCGCCTGCTGGCCAGCGTGCTCAGCATCGCCCTGGGGGCCCCCGGTGGCCTGATGCACAGCAGCATGACCCTGGGCGCCCTGTTAATCAGTCCGCTACAGGCGCTGCCAGAACTCAGCAGCAGCGACCTGGCCCAGTTGGCTGCGGTAGGTGCCACGGCTCTGTTCGCCGCTGCCCATGGGGCGCCACTCTTCTGCGCTGCCTTCGTGTTCACCCTGCAGGGTGATCCTTCCCTGCTGCCGTTGCTTTTGCTAGTGGCCGCGGTGGCCGCGGCCCTCGGCGAGCGCTGGCGGGGTGAAGGCTGGAACGAACACCAGCTGCGGATGCTGCTCGAGCAGCAGCCAAGCAGCCCTCAGAACCCCAGCGCGACCCCATCGAGCCGGTGATCCACGCCAGCCTCGAGACTGGTGCACTGGCCCATGGCGTCGCGATGGATGCGCAGCATCTGGGCTGCCCCCTTAAAGCTCGCGAAGCCGTAGGAGTCGCCGAGTTGATGGCCGCGGGCCACCAGCGCATGGCCCACTTCGGGATTGAACTGCGGATCAATGTGCACCGCACCGCTCTGCATGATCAGCTTGAAGCGGGGGGCATCCACGGCCTGCTGGGGGTTCATACTTAGATCCAGGGCGTTCACCAGGATCTGCATGAGCCCCTGGGGATGGGCGTTGCCGCCGATCACACCCATCAGGAATTCAGGCAGGCCATCGCGCAGCACCATCGCCGCCGCCATGCCCTCAGCCTCCAGCCGCGCCACCGGGTAGGCCACCACCGCCGCCGGCTGGATCGCCCGAATCGCCGCCACCGTGAGCAACTCCGGATCACCGGGGCCCACGCCCACCAGGGTGAGGCCGGCGGCGGCAGGCGCACTCGAGAGGGGATCACACGCAGGCTGCTGAGGGGCCCTTTCTAGGCTCACCGCAGTGGGCGCGCTGGTGCGATGAGCCATCTGCAGATCTTCCCGGCCGCTGGCGGCAGCCCCGCCGCGGCCAGCCTGGACAGCAGCGATCCGGCCCTGATCGGCGAAGCCCTGGCTGCGCGCGGCATCGGCTTCGAGCGCTGGCCAGCCCGGGTGGAGCTCCCGGAGCACGCCGAGCCGGCCGAGATCCTGGCGGCCTACGCCGCGGAGATCGCCCAGGTGCAGGCCAGCGGCACCTACCCCACGGTGGATGCGATCCGCCTCACCCCGGATCACCCCGAGCGGCAGGCCCTGCGCCAGAAGTTTCTGGCCGAGCACATCCACAGCGAAGACGAAGTGCGCTTCTTCGTGGAGGGCTGCGGGCTGTTCTGCCTGCACATCGGCGAGGAGGTGCTGCAGGTGCGCTGCGAGACCGGCGACTTCCTGCGAGTGCCCGCCGGCACCAAACACTGGTTCGACATGGGCTCGGCCCCGCAGTTCACCGCCATCCGCTTCTTCGACAACCCCAGCGGATGGGTGGCCCAGTTCACCGGCGATGGCATCGCCGCACAATTCCCGCTGCTCGATTAGCTCTTACCACCCACAGGGACGCTGCTGGGCTCCACAAGGGTTGTCGCTATTGGCCAGTTCGGCAGGGGTCTGGGGACGCGATCCACCGGAGTTCGGCCCGCCTCGCTGCTCAGCCATGGCTGGCACACCAGAAACAGTCAGCAGAAGGAGGCCAAAGATCCCGAAGAATGGGCTTTTCACGGCAGTTTTGGCAAAGGAACTGGGGCGCGAAAACATCGCCCCCATCACTGTGAACACCTGCCATCCTTCGATTTGGAGAGGGGCTCTTTTGCGTCGAATCAGCAGCTGGTTCTCGCCACAGCCAAACACAGTGCCAAGGATGCGTGATCCGTCCACTCGCCAGGATTGGGTGCAAACGGCCCACCTCCCTGCATCCCCATGATTGGGGGGAAGGTTCAGCGAGGCTTGAATTCAGCTGTGATGCCGATCACATCACCTGCAGCCAAACCGAGCAAGCTTGATTCAACCAATCACCTGTTCAGGCAAGCTCGCGGCGCAAGACTTCGGCCCAGCGGATCAAGCGTTCGTCGGTGAGATCAGGTTCTGAGTCTTCATCGATGGCCAGCCCACAGAAGCGACCCCGCACCACACTCTTAGAACTGTTGTAGTTATAGTCAGCGCAATCAACAGAACCTATCATCTTGGCACCAGCCCGCTCAAAGGCTCGGTAGACCTCCTCCATCGCATCACAGAAATAGTCGCTGTAAGACGACGAATCACCTAGGCCCAGAATCGCGACAGGCTTGCCATTAAACTGCAGCCCTTCAATCGCTTCGAGGTGCGTATCCCAGGCCGTACCAGAACGGAGGTCATCGGCACCGGTATTCCATGTCGGCGCGCAGCAGATCAAGGCTTGACTGTCGAGAAACACCGATGGATCGCTGATATCGGCCACGTCAACAACCGCTGATGCTTGAACCAGTGGCGCCAGTCGGTTTGCGACGTCCTCAGTTTTGCCTGTCGTCGTTGCGAAGTAAATCGTGGGCACCGGCATCGGTTGTGAAATTGATGAACCAGCCCACCTTTGCTCACTTCGCCCTGAGTTGGGGGTTTTCACCTCACAGGCGCAGGTGATCTTTGGCACGGATGAATGTCGCTATTACGGAGATTTATTCTGTAGCGCTTCTTAAGCTATGGATCGACCATCAACAAGCCAATGGCAGCATCATTACCGGTGTACTGGGGCTGGATCACTCCGACATCTGCGGTGTCAAACACCATGCTCAACCTGCTCACACGCGTTCGACGCGGCGACGACATCATGGCTATTTCTTGCGAGTTTCCCGAGCTCTCTGCTGCGCAGCTGGGCCTCGCCAAGAAGTTACAAGCCCAGGAAGCCGAATTGAGTCGCCTCTATAAAAACCTCCAAAAGGCTGAAAGCCTGAAACTCCAGATTGAGCGCGACTTCACCAGCGCACTCCTACATGCAGCTGCTCACTGATCGCATCTGACAACTTCTACACGAAAAGCCTTGGCCTCGGCCAGGGCCTTATTCACACGCTTGAAGTCGAAACCCATGGCTCGCAGGGCATGCCAAAGATAGCCCTGCAGACATACAAAGGAGAGGAAGATCAGCTGGGGACTTTCCCACCCCAGATTGAACTCCAACGCCACAATGCACAGCTTATTCAGCAGGGCCTTGGCCGTTGCGAACCTCCCACCAATGCACGAGATTGATCTAAACTAAAAATCTTCTTAGAGATCTCCGATGCCCCATCTTGTAGCTAGCCATGCCAAAGATGGCCTCCTAGTAAAAATCGCACCACGCCTGGTAGAATTTGTATCTTCAGGCTCCGGTGAGCATGAAATGGCACAGTCCAGCGTTGGATTGCGCTCCTCTGCCTCGTCATATCCACGGCAGAGTGAGATGGCCTTAATCCTCAACGATGCACGAGGCCGACGCACAACGTTTTTGCGGTTCAGCTGATCGCGACCGGCGCATCTTGGCCGTCACGCAATTGCGTGACTGGTGTATGGCGCAGCTATCTGAGTTAACCCTGGATGGCCGTGAGGGCGACGCAAGGGCACTCACTGCGGAGCACTTGGAATTGCTCGAGCAGGCAGATGCGATGCGCATTCTGTGGATGATTGTGGAGCCTGATCCCGCTTAGGGATGCTCTTGTTCGGCAACGCTTCGATAAGCGCCCTCTCACCTTCCAGCACCTGCTGAAAGGTGAGGCCTGGTGCGGGGCATGACGATGCGCCAGGGCACAGTCGTGGATGCCTGCTTGATCGCGGCACCCAGTTCCATCAAGAGCAAAGTTGGCAAGCGTGATCCGGAGATGCACCAGACCAAGAAAGGCAACCAGTGGCCACATCCATTCAGTCGTCACCACCCCCGCCAACGTGCATTGCCCGGTATCAACGACGCAAGCGGGTTGGGCCACGCTTGAGTCACAACGCCGTGAGCAGAGGGCTCAGAGAAGGCCGGGACACACTTGGGACACTCCTAAAATGGCTTAAGCCACTCCGAACGAGTGCATACGCACCTGATCAGGAGCCTCCAAAACTCCTGTTAAAGCAAGGGTTTCAGCCGCCGCCAGCTGCTCCAGCCGCGCCACAGTGGCCTGCCGGCCAAAGCGCTCCTCGCAGAGCAGCCAATAGAGCCCGAAGTGACGCGCCTCACTGGCCAACAGCTCGCCATACAGCGCGCGCAGCTCGTCATCGGAACTGTGGGCCGCCAGCAGGGCCATGCGCTCATGGCTGCGGGCCTCGATCAGGCCGGCCATCAGGAAGGAATCCAGCATGCGCTCGGGCTCACCCTTGCGCACCGCCGCCGTGAGCTGGGCGCCATACCCTGGCGCGGGCAGCGGCTTAAGGGCAATGCCGCGCCGCTGCAGCAACTGCAGCACCAGCTCGAAATGCTCGAGCTCCTCGCGGGCCAGCGGGCTGAGCGCCGCTCCCAACGCCACATCGGAGGGGTAACGGAACATCAGCTGCAGGGCCACACCGGCCGCCTTGCGCTCGCAGTGGGCGTGATCGATCAGCACCAGATCCGGCCGGGCATTGGCCTGATCCAGCCAGCTGGCACTGCTGGGGGCCACCAGCCACTTGATGCGGGCCTGCTCGGCCCTCAGCACGGGGGTGACGGAAGCGGTCAAGGAGGCGGTCAAGACGAGCTGCGCAGGTAAGTCACCAGACCCTCGAGCGCCAAACGGTAACTCCCAGCGCCAAACCCGCAGATCACCCCCACCGCCCGATCAGCGAGATAGGACCCATGCCGAAACGGCTCCCGGGCGTGCACGTTGCTCAGGTGGAGCTCCACATAAGGAATGGCCACCCCCAGCAGGGCATCGCGCAGGGCGATCGAGGTGTGGGTGTAGGCGCCGGCGTTGATCAGGATCCCTTCCACAGCGCCGCGCGCCTGGTGGATGCGATCCACCAGGGCCCCCTCGTGGTTGCTCTGGAAGCAGTCGATCGTGGCCCCCAACTCCACCGCCCGCTGGTGCAGCTCCGCGTTGATCTGCTCCAGGCTGGCGCTGCCGTACAGCCCCGGCTCGCGCGTGCCCAGCAGGTTGAGATTGGGACCGTGGAGAGCGAGCAGCTGCATGGAGAAGGTCGGCTGGTAAGTTCTTCGGGTGTGGTTCGGGTCGGTGCCCGAGTGGTTAATGGGGGCGGACTGTAAATCCGCTGGCTCTGCCTACGTTGGTTCAAATCCAACCCGGCCCACCTTCCACATGCCCTTGTAGCTCAGTGGTAGAGCACTCCCTTGGTAAGGGAGAGGTCACGAGTTCAAATCTCGTCAAGGGCTTACAAAAGAGGGGCTGGCACCGCTCCTCATGAGAATGGCTCCCCAGCTGCGCCCGGGCGAATCTGAGCCGCCTGATCGTGGGAGACCAGGTCATGTTCTTCCAGCTGCTCTGCAAAATGCTGTACGTCCTGACGGGCTCTAAGCAACCGAAGCAAGAATTAATTTGCCAGCTTGGGGCAACTCGCCTCTTACTCCTTGGCTTCCGCCCCAACCGCCACCCCGCTCCTGGTCACGCCGATCGCTGCGATGCGGGCACCCGTCAGCACGGGCCATACCCGCAGCCTGGCCTGGCGGCTGGAGCAGCTCGATCGACTGGGCGGGCTGCTGCGGGATCAGGAAGCCGCGGTGCTCGAAGCCCTTGCAGGTGATCTTGGCAAACCTGCCCTAGAAGCCACCTTTGAGCTGATAGCGGTGCGTCAGGAGCTGACCCTCACCCGCCGCAAGTTAAAGCGCTGGATGGCGCCGCGGCCAATTGGGCTGGATCTGGCCATGCGGCCCGGCCAGGCCTGGGTGCAGGCCGAACCGTTGGGCTGCGTGTTGATCATCGGCCCCTGGAACTATCCGCTGCAACTGTGTTTGCACCCGCTAGTTAGCGCCCTGGCAGCGGGCAACACGGCCGTGCTCAAGCCCTCGGAGCATGCCCCCCGCATCGCCGAGCTGCTATCCCGCTGCCTGCCTCAGGCCTTCCCGCCCGAGGTGGTGCAGGTCGTCACGGGTGATGGGGCCGTGGCCGCAGAGCTACTGGAGCAGCAGTTTGACCACATTTTTTTCACCGGGGGCGGCCGGGTGGGCCGGTTGGTGATGACCGCCGCTGCCCGCCATCTCACCCCCGTGACCCTGGAGCTGGGCGGCAAGAGTCCGGCGATCGTGCTTGCCGATGCCGACATAGTCACCAGCGCTAAGCGCCTGGCCTGGGGCAAGGGGCTAAACGCTGGCCAAACATGCATCGCTCCTGATCACCTGCTGGTGCAACCCGCCGTGCGGGACGACCTGGTGGCGGCCATCGCCGCCGAATGGCAACGCTTTTACGGCAGCGATCCCCTCGTCAGCGAAGACATGGGCTGCATCGTTAATGAAGACCAGTTCCAGCGGCTGGAGGCCCTGCTGGCGGGGGCCCGCAGCCGCGGCCAGGTGCTGGCGGGGGGGAGCAGCGATCCCAGCCGCCGGCGCATCGAGCCCACCTTGGTGGCGATCGAATCCGGCGACGATCCGCTGATGCAGGAGGAGCTGTTTGGCCCAATCCTGCCCGTGCTGGCAGTAGCCAACCTGGAAGCGGCCTTAGCAGAGGTGAGGGCGCGGCCCAAGCCCCTTGCTCTCTACTTATTCAGCCATGATCGAGCCGCCCAGCAGCGCACCCTGGACACCACCAGCTCCGGCGGCGTCTGCTTCAACGATGTGGTGATGCAGGCGGGTGCGACCTCCCTACCTTTCGGCGGCGTCGGCGAGAGCGGCATGGGCAACTACCACGGCGAAGCTGGCTTTCTCACCTTTTCGCACCGGCGCACGGTGCTGCGGCGCCCCTTCTGGCTGGATCTACCCTTCCGCTACCCCCCCTATGCGGGCAAGTTGACCCTGGTGAAGCGGCTGCTGGGCTAACTGCGTCAGGGCGATTGGGGGGCGAAGGCAGGGCGATCAGAACCTTTGATGCGCCGAAGGCGATTGGGGGGCTGGATGAGACTTGGCAGGGCCCTTAACGTTCCCGTAGCTATACGTGGTGCCGATGCGTCGCTCCCTTGCCGCCCTGGCCCTAGCAGTGGTGTTGCCCTTCCCGGGTCTGGCCCCTGCCGCAGCCCTGGCAAACGTGGTGGTGAAGCCAGGCGAAACCCTCTCTGAGATTGCCGAACGCCACGGCGTCAGCCTCTCGCGACTGATGCAGGTCAATGGCATTAGCAACCCCAACTTGGTGGTGGCGGGCCAGAGCCTGCGGCTGCCAGGCAGTAGCGCCGGTGCCAATAACGCCGGTGGGAGTCCCAGGGGCGGCAGTGTCACCGTCCAGCCCGGGGACACCCTCTCCGACATCGCCGATCGCCAAGGGATCAGCCTCAACCAGTTGATGCAGGCCAACGGCATCACCAACCCCAACATGGTGGTGGCAGGCCAAAAGCTGGTGCTGCCTGGATCTCGCCGGGCACAAGCGGCCGCCGCTCCCCGAGCACTGCCCACCGCCCCTTACACGGTGAAAAGCGGTGAAACCCTTTCAGAAATCGCCGATCGCTTCGGCACCAGCACCGAGCGCCTGATCCAGGTAAATGGGATCAGCAATCCAAATCTGGTGGTGGCGGGAACACGCTTAGCCATCCCTGGGCGTCCGTCCTCATCGGCCGCCCCCCGCAGCACAGCGGCCCCGCGCAACGCCAAGGAACACGTGGTGACCAGCGGCGAAAACCTTTCCACCATCGCCGACAGCTACGGGCTGCCGGTTGAGCGGCTGGTTGCCATCAATAAAATCGAAGACCCCGATCTGGTGGTGTCCGGCACCCGCCTGAAGCTGCAGGCCCCACCTCCGGTGAAGGCCACTCCCAAGCCAGTAGCCCAGGCAAAGCCCAAGCCCAAGCCTGCGGCAACGCCAGTGCCAAAGGCAACGCCAGCCCCTAAACCCACCGTGACCACAGCCGCGACCCCCGCTGTAACCACAGCCGTGGCAACCCCCAAACCCACTCCCCGACCCACACCCAGCGTTCAACAGGCCATACAACAACCCATTCAACAGCCTGTTCAACAATCCGTGCAACAGCCCGTTCAACAAAGCGTGCAACCCACCGCAAAACCAGTGGTACTTGCGGCGGCCCAGCCCAAAATCCAGCCCACTCCCAAGCCCTCACCTGTCGTTGCCACGCCTATCGCCAAAGCCTCGACCACTTCCACCACCTCCCCCGCCAGCCGGCCCAGCAGCAGCAAGCCCCAAGGGCCCGACTGGCGCAGCTACGGCCCCCTGCAGGTGGACTGGGCCAACTGGCAACCCATGGGAGGCAGTTTCGTGGCCCCTACCCTCAATGGCGATGGCAAGCCCGTCTACCTAGCAGTCAACTGCGGTGCCCGCAAGCTCAATGCCACCAGCCAATCAGGCCAATGGAAGAGCTGGGATGCACCCCAGAGCGACTTTGAGGAACAACTAATCAGCGATATCTGCAAGGCCCGGGCCAGCTAGACCAGCTGCTACACAGCCGCCGCCGATCAGGCAGCCAGATGCAGCGGCCAGGGCTGGCGCACGTAGCGCCGGCCCGAGGCGCGCAGATAGAGCCGCTGGGCGCCGTCGTCGCTTTCACTGAGAAATTCCTCTTGGGCCAGCCGCCGCAGCAGCCACCCCCAGCTGGCTTCTTGCTCCTGTCGCTGCTCAGCCGGCAAGACAGAGGCGAGCTCCTCGGCCAAGTGGCGTAAGTCACGGCCGGGGCGCAAATCCAGCACCTCCAGCGCCTGATGGGCCTCAACCGACCAATCCCGACGCTGACGGGGGCTACGGCAGTTGTCACAGCGGCCGCAGGCAGCCGCCAGTTCTCCTACGGCCAGCAGCAGCGCCTGCTCCCGGCAGCCCTCGCCCTCGGCCACCGCTTCCATGCGCCGCAATTGCTGCTGGGCCAGCTCCAGCCGTTGCTGATCCTGCGGGCGCTGGGACCCCGCGCTCCGAATCGCCCAGCCCAGGCTGGTGCGATCCGCCGGGTCGTAGAGCACCAAACAGCGGGCTTCTATCCCATCGCGTCCGGCACGGCCCGATTCCTGCAAATATCCCTCCGGACTGGCAGGCAGATCCAGGTGCAGCACCAGCCCCACATCCGGGCGATCCACCCCCATGCCGAAGGCCACGGTGGCCACCAGCACAGGCCGCGGCTGAAGTTGGAAGTGCTCCAGGGCAAGCTGGCGACTTTCAGGATCCATGCCGGCGTGATAAGCGATCGCCTCCACCCCGGCCCCTGTTAAGCGAGCCGCCCACTGCTCGACCGAACGCCGTGTACGCGCGTAAATCAGCACCGCACCCCGGGCCCCCTCCAGCTCCGCCTGCACCAGGGCAAGGGGCTCTGGAGGACGCACCCGCATGCCATAAACCAGGTTGCTGCGGCGGGCCGAACGCACCTGGATCAGCGGCCTCCGCAGCTGCAGCAACTGAATGATGTCGGCCCGCACCTGGGGGGCGGCAGTGGCGCTGAGGGCCACTAGGGGCACCCCGGGGCACTGAGCCCGCAATTGGCCTAGGCGGCGGTAGTCGGGGCGAAAATCATGGCCCCAGGCGCTGATGCAGTGGGCCTCATCCACCGCCAACGCAACCAGCTGGCCACTCTCCAGCACTTCGTCGAGCAACTGGCGGGTGGCTTCCCCCTGCAGCCGCTCCGGAGCCAGATAAAGCAGCCGCAGCCTGTGGTCTCGCAGCCGCTGCAGCAGCTGGCGCCGCTCCGATAGGGCCAGGCCGCCATGTAGGCAGGCCGCCGGAATGCCTCGGCGTTGCAGCTGGCTCACCTGGTCCTGCATCAGGGCAACCAGCGGTGAAATCACCAGCACCAGGCCACCACGCACCAAGGCCGGCAGCTGGTAACAAAGCGACTTGCCGCCACCGGTTGGCAGCACCGCCAGGCAGTCCTGGCCGGCCAGCAGGGCCTCCACCACCGACCTCTGACCAGGACGGAACTCAGACCAGCCGAAGTAGCGCTCCAGGGCCAACTCCAGCGGGTCAGCAGGGCCAGAAAGCAAAGGGGCCCTACCCGTAGTGCACACCGACCATAGCGGCCACCAAATGCGGGGTTAAGGGCCAATCAGGGCAGGTGTGGCGGCGGCAGCTGCTCAGGCGACTCCTCCACCAATTGCAGGCGCACGCGCTTGCCCCCCGCCAGCTCCCCCAGGGAAACCCGCAGGGTGCTGCCGCTGAGCGACTGCAGGACGGTGAGCAGTTCGCGCAGGTGGGGCGTGCTGCTGCCGCTCTCCACCCAGAGACGCTCTTGCAGTCCCCCCAGCCTCCGCCAGCTGGTATGCAACTTCAGCACGGCACTTTCAAGGATCTGGGCCTGGCCTACCGCATCGGCTAGCAAGCCCAAGGCATCGAGGCGCTGGGCCTCCTGCAGCGCCTTCTCGAAATCAAGCTCCCCCAGCTGAAAAGCCCGCACCGCCAAGGCTGCCTCGGCCGCTTTACTCAACCAACGGGCCGTGTTGGTCACCTCCTTGACTCGCTCCAGCTCCGGTTCCTCACGCAACACCTTGCGCAGGTCCTCCTGCTGATCTTCTGGCAGCTTGGCTAGCTCTTTTACTAGGGGCGCCACCGCACGCGACGGCAGGAGATTTTCAGCGGTGCGCTGACGGATCTCCTCAGGCAGAAGCGGGCTGGTGGCGGCGGTGAACTCATCACTGAGGCGACGCACCTGCTTACGGGTGATCTGCTGACCCTCATTGGCCGCCTCACTGATCAGTTGCTGAACCTCCAGATCGGCCTGGGCAGTCTCAAGAAAGGCCCGCTTGGAAAAGTTGTTGACACTGGTCTGCTCAAGCAGGCCGCCACCCACCAAGCTCTCAGCCGACTCAGCCAGCTGTATCAAGGTGTAGGCGCGGGTCTTGCTGATCTCCCGCTCACGCAGCCACTGCAAGAAACCAGTACCGCGCCCCTCGCCGCCGCGCTTTTCCCGGTCCCGCACAGCCGCCAAAATCCGTCCGCGCCAGATCTCGGTCTGCAGGTCGAATCGATCGCACACGGCCCAGGCTTCTTCAAGCTTGGCCAGAAACTCCATCGTGCTGATGGTGTCGCTGTCGGGGTCGGGCAGCTCCAGGTTGAGCACCGGCGGCGCCGGGACCTCCTTCGGGTCCATGGCCATGGAAAGGGACGCTCTGCTGTGCTGTCGATGGTGCCATGGGCAGCAGACCTCTCAGCAAGGGCGACGAATCGTGACGCCCACGGTGAAGCCCACCTCTGGCGCAAGTATCTTCTCTCTGACAGCCACCCGATCTACAGCGCAGCGATGGCCATCTCCCGCGGCGACAAGGTGCGTATTAAGCGCCCCGAGTCTTATTGGTTTAACGAAGTCGGCACCGTCGCTTCGATCGACACCTCCGGCATCCGCTACCCCGTAGTGGTTCGCTTTGAGAAAGTGAACTACAACGGCTACAGCGGCTCCGATGGCGGCATCAACACCAACAACTTCGCCGAGAGCGAACTCCACAAGGCCTGAAGCACCTCCGCTTTTCGTCGCACGGGCATTTTGCTGGGCAAGCGCCGGACTGGCACTGAGCCGATAAGCCACTGAGCCCATGCCGGAACTACCCGAAGTGGAAACTGTGCGGCGGGGTCTCGAGCAGCAGACCCAAGGCTTTGAGATCAACCGGGTTGAGGTGCACCGGGCTAGGGCCATAGCCAGCCCGGCCAGTCCGGCGGCATTTGCTGTGGCACTGTGTGGTTGCCGTGTTGGCGCCTGGTCGCGACGCGGCAAGTATCTAATAGGGCAACTCAGCCGACAGGGTGAGCTGGCTGGCAGTTGGGGCGTACACCTACGCATGACGGGCCAGTTTCTCTGGCTTGAAACACCGAAACAAGCCTGCTCCCACACCCGTGTGCAACTGTTTGCGAGCGGCGGCCAGGAGCTGCGATTCGTCGACACCCGCAGCTTTGGCCAGATGTGGTGGGTGCCCCCCAGCCAGCCGCTGGACTCGGTAATCACCGGCCTAGGGCGGCTGGGACCGGAGCCCTTCAGCCCAGCCTTCAACGCGGCTTACCTGGCTGAGCGCTTGCGGGGCTCCAGTCGGCCAATCAAAAATGCACTGCTGGATCAATCGTTAGTGGCTGGAGTAGGCAACATCTACGCTGATGAATCCCTCTTTACTGCAGGAATTCGGCCCGCCACCGCCAGCGGCAGCCTTGGCGCTTCGCAGTTGGAGCGCCTTCGGCGTGCACTGGTAGAGGTGCTTGAAACCAGCATCGGCGCCGGCGGCACAACCTTCAGCGACTTCCGCGACCTCACCGGCAACAACGGCAACTACGGCGGTGTGGCGTGGGTCTATAGGCGTGGTGGTGCACCCTGCCGCCGCTGCCATACGCCCATCCAGCGCGACAAACTTGGCGGACGCAGCAGCCACTGGTGTCCAAGCTGCCAGCATTAAGTCAATTGCACGACAGCATGGATAACGCCGCCACCATCCCTGCCGTAATGGCACAGCAGCTCAGTAGGGCAATGGCCGCTATTCATAGCCGCGGTTGGTGCGATGGCACAGGCGGCAACTTCAGCTGCGTGCAGCAGCAGCAGCCGCTGCAATTACTGATGGCTCCAAGTGGCGTGGATAAGGGCAGCGTCGCACCTGAGCAGCTGATCCTGGTCGATGGCTCTGGGGTTGTGCTGCGTGGTAACGGGCAAGCCAGCGCCGAAACCGCCTTACACCTCGCAATTGTGGAAACCTGTGGAGCCGGAGCGGTTCTGCACACCCATTCGCAAGCTGGAACACTGCTGTCACAGCGTTACGCCCCCTCTAAAGCAAGCGTCGCCTTCCTAGAGCTACAAGACCTGGAGATGCTCAAAGGCTTGGAGGGTATCGCCACCCACGCCACCACCATCTTAATTCCGGTGCTGAAAAACGATCAGGACCTGGCACGACTGCGAATCGCTGCTGAGCCCCACATAGCCGCTGCTCCCTATGGACTGCTGATTGCGGGTCACGGCCTTTATGCCTGGGGCAAAGATTTGCTGATAGCTCAGAGGCATCTGGAAATTCTAGAGTTCTTGCTGGAGCAACACTGGCGACAGCTACTGCTGAAGGGGATTAACGCAAAGCAGCAAACTAGGGGGAAGGTGCAGCGACACGGCATTAGTCATGTGCTGCTCGATATTGAAGGCACTACTTGCCCGGTGAGCTACGTATCCGGCACCCTATTTCCCTACGCAGCTGAACATCTTGGCAGCTTTTTAAGCGAGCAAAGCAAAGACTCGCAAGTGCAAAATTTACTTGCTGAAGTTGAGAAAGCATGGGCGCAGGATCAAGATCCAGCAGCCCGTGAAATGGGCAAAAACAAGGCCACAACAAAGAGCAAGGGGGTACTGCAATATCTGCAATGGCTGATCGACCAGGATCGCAAGCTTGCGCCGCTAAAGGAGCTGCAGGGGCTCATCTGGGATAGGGGCTACCGCAGTGGCAAGCTGCAGGGTCCGCTGTTTGATGATGTGGCAGCCTCCCTGAAGCGCTGGCATGCAGACGGGATTCTGCTGGCGGTGTACTCATCCGGGTCGGTGGGGGCGCAACAGTTGATCTACGGCTACAGCAATAGCGGGGATCTCAGACCATTATTTGAGCATTGGTTCGACACCCGCATGGGCCCAAAAAGCGATGAAATTAGTTACACCAAGATTGCAAAGGTACTGGGAGTCTCTTGCTCCAATGTGTTGTTTGTGAGCGATGCATTAGCCGAATGCCAAGCTGCGGGCACAAGCGGTATGCAGGTGCTGTTCAGCGATCGGCCAGGCAATCCAGAGCATGAGTCTGGTGGCTTTGAGAGGATTATTTCGTTCGAAGATTTGGAATTAAACCCATAAACCAATACAGCCAAGAAAGCAACGCCCTAGCTGGGGCAAAAGAAACGCCTGATCAGAATTTGATCTGCCTCAATCAAACCCTGCTTGATAGCGTGGCGAACGGTGATTGGGGCACCAGCGACTCGATGGCGCATGGAAGGACGTGCACGCCCATCGCTCTTGAAGCCATATTAACCAACAAATAAACCAACAAAAAAGCCACCCGCAAGGGTGGCTTTTAAGTCAACTACTATATTACTCAACAAAGAGCAACCGTAGATGGTTGGGATGAATATTTTACCTGGCATCGAGCTATTTTCTCAGGGGGCTGCCCCCCA
>NZ_JBSYHW010000023.1:0-37191 GCF_056108345.1 Cyanobium sp. NIVA-CYA 375
AGAACTCCACCGATTGGGCCCATCAGGCAGAAGAACGGAGCTGCTTTCGTTCAGATCAGCCGGGATTCGCTGTGTCCTGTGGGCAGGCTGCGGCTCTATCGGCAACAGACTCCTAGCGGCCCAAGTCGGTGAGGGTCAGTTCACGGGCAAGCACAACCCGGACAAAGCCAAGCTCTGCGGCCATAGCCACCCCGGCAGCGCTGGTGATCGACATCTGGGTGGAGCCATGCACAGCCAGCTCGGGCGCCAGGCTGCGCACCAGCCGAGCCAGACCGACGTTCTGGACTGTTAGGGCATCTACCTGGGCTGCCGCCTCAACCAGTTCATCGCTGAATACGAGCACATTGATGGTGAGCAATCCCTTCACTCCTCGACGATGCAGCCATCGCATCAGCTCCGGCAACTCCTCCTGACGGAAATTTGCGGCCCGCATACGGGCGTTGAAAACTTCCATGCTGAAATAAACAGCGTCGGAACCATTTGCCACCGCAGCCCTCGGGGCCTCCCAGCTGCCTGCAGGAGCAAGTAATTCCGGATTAGCCATCAGCGTGCCAGCCGTTGGGCCGGCTCAAAAAGCTGCAAAGCCTCTGCGCTGCCCTCAAAACGCCAATGCCAAGGCTCGTAACTCACCCCCTGGGGATTGCCCTGTGGAAAAGAAAGAATGAAATGGTACCTGGCGGCATTGGCTTGTAGCCAGGCGTAGGCACCGGTTTGATCGAAGGAGGGTGAAAGGTTGGCAGCAGGGGCCCGACCATCACCGAGGTCTATGGCGTATCCGGTGCTGTGCTCGGAAAACCCTGGCGGAGCGCTCACCATGGCCCTCTCCCTGGCGCTCTGGTTGCGATCCGATTTCACGCCAAAGAAGAGATCGTTTTGAAGGCTGAGGGAGCGGAAGGCGCTCAGCACCACAATCTCGACCCCGCTAAGTGCTGCATCTCGTTGCATTGTCAGAAAGGAAGCTGCGGCATCGCGTTGCAGGCTGAGCCCCGGGGCGATCGCCACCCGCTCGGCGGCGGGCAGCTCGCCGTAAGGGAAATGGCCAAGAAGTCGTCCATCGAGGCCCGTGCGGGCATTAAGACCCTTTATTGGTGGCGGGGCCAGCAGGCGCTGCAGCGGCCCGGGGCGCCACACGACAAGCAGCCCTAGGCAAAGCAACAAGGAGCCAGCGCTGATGCTGAGACCGAGCAGCCAGCGGTTGGTTTTGGCAGCTGGCTGGCTGGTGCGGCGCGCTACAGGAATATCACCGATGGCAGAGGCCTGGCCTGGCCTGCGGGAATTGCGACGCGTCACCCGGGTTCCCTGCCTGGCACCGATCAACCGCCCTAAACACTCAAGCAGTGAAGATCATAGGCGGGGAGGGGGGGTTGGGCTCCACCTAGCCGGTCAGCGGTGTTAGCTTCCCAGCAACATCCTTCCTGGCGGAGAGGTTTTTTTCGATGTTGCGAGTCGCGGTGGTGGGTGGCGGCCCAAGTGGGGCCTGTGCAGCTGAAGTGCTCGCCAAGGCCGGCATACAAACTTGGATCTTTGAGCGCAAGCTGGACAACGCCAAGCCCTGCGGGGGAGCTATTCCTCTTTGCATGGTGGAGGAATTCGAGTTGCCTGAGGCGATCATCGATCGCAAGGTACGCAACATGAAGATGATTTCTCCCTCCAACCGCGAGGTGGATATCAACCTCGAAAACGAGAATGAATACATTGGTATGTGCCGCCGAGAGGTATTGGATGCCTTCTTGCGCAACCGCGCTGCCGGGTTGGGAGCCCAGCTGGTGAATGGCTTGGTTACCAAAATCGATACAGGGATTAACCGTCAGGGGCCGTATACCCTTACCTATTCTGATTACGCCGCTGGAGAGGCTACAGGTGAAACTAAAACCCTCGAATTTGATTTAATCGTGGGCTCCGATGGCGCCAATAGCCGTGTTGCCAAGGCGATGGATGCAGGCGATTACAATGTGGCAATTGCCTTCCAGGAGCGTATAAGGCTGCCTGCCGAGGAAATGAAGTACTATGAGAATCTGGCGGAGATGTATGTGGGCACAGATGTGTCCCCTGATTTTTATGCCTGGGTATTCCCCAAGTACGACCACGTGGCTGTAGGTACCGGGACCATGCAGAAGAATCAAGGGCTGATCAAGGGCTTGCAGAAAGGCATACGCGAGCGGGCCAAGAAGCGCCTAGTTAACGGCGAGGTTATTAAGGTTGAGGCCCACCCCATTCCGGAGCATCCCCGTCCCCGCCGGGTGGTTGGTCGCATGGCTCTCGTTGGTGATGCCGCTGGCTACGTCACCAAGAGTTCAGGGGAGGGCATTTATTTTGCTGCTAAAAGTGGGCGGATGTGCGCCGAACAAATTGTTGAATCCAGTGCTGGTGGTAGCAAGATTCCAACCGAAGCCGACCTTAAAAAGTACCTCAAGAAGTGGGATCGCCAATATGGCGCTACCTATAAGGTGTTGGAAATTCTCCAAAACATCTTTTATCGGAACGATGCTGCCCGGGAAGCTTTCGTAGAGATGTGCGACGACAAGGATGTGCAACGCCTCACCTTTGACAGCTATCTGTACAAGCGGGTGGTGATGATGAATCCATGGCAGCAGCTGAAGCTCACCATGCTCACCCTTGGCTCGGTGCTCAGGGGTAATGCTCTTGCTCCCCAGGGTTACAAGCCAGTGGACAGTGCGGTGCGCGGTGAGGCAGAAGTTAACGCCATGCTTGCTGTAAGCACCATCAAGGGTGGTATTAAAGTCGGCGCCAAATCACCCAAGCCCAAGGGCGAACCGGTGCTGGCTGGTAAAAGTTAAATTAAGGCAGTGAATGCTTCAGGCTTAAGCTATGCTCACATTGGCTTGTTCCAATGTGAGCAATTTTTTTTCATCAGAATCCCATAGAACATATTTGAAGCTGTTGGGAAAATCTCTGAGGCGCAATCGCGGGCATTTAGCAAGTAGTGCTGCATTGGCTTCGTGACATTCCCTCAGGCGGTAATTCGGAATCCGCTCGCAGAGGTGATGAATGCTGTGGAAGGAGATATCTGCCCAGAACCAGTTAAGTAGTGCGGGCATTTCTAAATTGCTGCTCCCTTCTAGGGCCCCGCGGAGGTAGTTCCAGCCCTGGTTGCCACTGGCGTAGGAGCCTTCGAAATTGTGCTGAACAAAGAAGATGCACAGGAACAACGTCGCTGAAAGTGTCATCACCGTCAGGTAGCAGGCCCAGAACAGGCCATGGCCAAGCCAAGTTCCCATCAGCCACCAGCTCGAGAGCACCAGAAGATTGTTGGCGACAAGGTCTAGGCATTCAGCCGAGGTGTACCAGTGACTGGAGCGGAAGTTGCGGCTCAGCTCTGGCAAGTCGGCGAGGCCAGTTAGACCCTTTTGGCCCAAATGGGATGCCATGGCTCCAAGCCATTCAGCCCCTCCGAGCACCAGCACCAGTCTTGGCCGAATCAGCAGGTAGTAGCAACCGCCCGGGAACAGCATCAGGGGATGGCGACTTAGACCATAAAACCAGCGATGGCGCGGTGTTAACGACCTGTAATCCCTTAAGTTCAGCAGTGCGGACGGCCCCCGATAGCGCTCCCAGTTGCCGTTGTGTTTGTGGTGGAAAGCGTGGCCGCGAGACCAGGGGTGCTGGGGAATTGCATTTAGGCAGCCCAGCAGGAAGCCGACCGATCGATTTAGCCAGCGGGAGTCGAACAGTGAATCATGGCCGCAGTCGTGCATCAGCGCGAATGAGCGAGCTGAGAAAAGCACTAGCAGGAGCAGCACAGGTACAAGCAGCAGGCGCAGGCCTGGTTCGGCTGCTGCGAGCGGTCCGACTCCTACCCAAAGCAGGGCGGTCGGTACAATTGTATTAAGCAGCTGCCAGCTTGCAATGCGGTCGTCGCTTTGGCGGTAGGGCTCTAGCTGGAAATCTCCTCGTCGCGGCGACTGAAGCGGCGAAGGGGCCTGCGGCGATGGGATAAGGGTCACTAGTGACCCTCACTTTGTGCAGGCATTTGCGTACTTGATACATCCACACCATATGTGGGTCTTACCCAGCGATGCAACTGAAGTCCGCCAATACAGAAGCCTGGTTGCGCAGCACCCCAAGCAGGTTGAGTCGGTTGCTTCGCACGGCCCCATCCTCTGCCAGCACCATCACGCTCTGCTCGCCATCAAAGAAGGCTGCTAAGGCTGGTGCACCAGCCGAAAGACCGCTTGCTAAATCGCGGTAGCGATCGTTTGAGCTGCCGGTGATGATGGGCTCCAGTTTGGTGAGGACAGCCAACATGCCGGCCTCACTGCTTTTTTCGAACAGGCCAGGATCGACTACCCCGGTTGCGCTGAGCACGCTGCCCGGCAGATCTGCCTGGTTTGCAAGGCGAGCTGCGCGAGTGACTACTGCCTGCACCGCTGCCAACTGGCCCGAGCTGCGCAGCTCTTTCAGTAGGGCAATTCGTTGACGTGCATCTTCAGGATCTCCCAGCACTCGCGTAAGAGCAACCGTTTCGCCGGCAACCGCCTCCACAAGGTCGGCATCCATGCCATCTTCCTCAAGCAAGCTTAGTAACCGCTGACGCAGGAAATCGGCGATCTCAGCGGCCAATTGATCAGCATCAACGGCGCAGTGGGGCAGTAACGCGGCCCAGTGGTTGCATGAGCGCTGCAACAGAGCATGCAAATCAAGTCGCCAGTTCTTGTTCCATAAAATCTGCAACAGGCCTTGGCCAGCCCGGCGCAGGGCGTAGGGGTCTGAGGAGCCGGTGGGGCGTTCACCCTTTGCGTAGATGCTCAGCAACAGCTCCAGTCGCTCTGCCAGGGCCACCACAGCACCTGCATCGGAGTGGGGCAGAGCATCGCCCGCACCACGGGGTAGGTAGTGCTCCTGCACTGCTAACCCCACCTGCCAAGGCTCCCCCTCCGCCACCAGGTACTTGCCTCCCATCGCCCCCTGCAGCTCGGGGAACTCACCCACCATCTGACTCACAAGGTCGTGCTTGCAGAGATGGGCCGCCCGGCGGGCATGGCTGCTGCAGCTGGCAGGGAGTTGGAGCCGCTCCAGCAGGACATCTGTGCACCATTCGAGCCGCTCGGTGCGGTCGAGCAGGGAGCCCAGCCCCTCAGCAAAGGTGACCCGAGCCAGCTGTTGGCGGCGATCAATGCTGGCGATGTTCCGATCGGCCCGCACAAAGAATTCGGCATCGGCGAGGCGGGCCTTCAGCACCCGTTCGTTACCCCGAGTAACGCTGGCAGCCGCTTCAGGTAGGGCATTACTGATGCATAAAAAGCGGGGCAGCAGGCTGGCGCGGGCATCAAGTGCCAGGGGGTCCTGGCTGTGGCCCTTGCGATACAGGGGGACGTAGCGCTGGTGAGAGCGCATCACGGTGCTGAGTACCTCGGCGGGCAGGCCTAGGTAGTGGTCATCAAATCGGCCTTCCAGCAGCGATGGTGATTCGACCAGGTCTATTAATTCCTGGAAGAGCGCCTCAGGCAGATCGGCATCGGCGTTGTGGGCAGTGGCTGAAGCTTCAACAGCGCTACGGATCAACGCCCCGCGGCGATCGCGATCGACCTCCACACCGGCAGCTGCCAGCACAACGCCGTAGTCCGCAGCATTCGCGACAGCCACACCGGTCTTGTGCAGGCGATGGCCCCTGCTTTCCTTGCCCGCCGTCACGGCAGGATCACTGCCAGCCAGGGTCACAGCTACGAGCTCGCTATCGAGCAGGGCCACAAGCCACCGCACAGGCCTTGAAAAGCGACTCTCTCCCTCCCCCCAGCGCATGAAGCGGCGGCCTTGAAGGGCCTCAATCCAGAGGGGGATCCGGGTCGCCAGCAGCTCGGCAGTGGGCCGTCCCACTTCTAGACACCGGGCAAACACAAATGGACCCTTGGGCGTGTCGCGAATTTCAAGGGCCTCGGCCGACACGCCGCAGCGTTTGGCGAATCCAAGTGCCGCCGCTGTTGGTTGGCCATCCTTCAGAGCTTGGGACTGGGGCGGCCCCTTGCGCTCCTCCTCCAGGTCGGGCTGGCGAGGCGGCAGCCCAGCCACGCTGACGACCAACCTTCGGGGGGTGCTTGTGCAGTAAATACCGTCGTAACTGAGCCTCAGAGTGTCCAGATCGCGTCGCACCAGCTGCTCCAGCTGGGGAAGGGCCAACCTTGCAAAATCAGCGGGGAGTTCTTCAGTGCCGATTTCGAGCAAAAAGGTCGACACAGCTGCAGGGCAAGACAAGGCGACTGTATTGAACGCTGTTCGCTAACTTCGATCACGTGCCGAGCGTTGTACCAAAGACCCGATGCCCGAAGTCAAGCCGGCAGCCTCGAAATTTGAACAGCTCAAGGCCAGCAGCGGCCACCTGAAAGAGCCATTACTGACGGAGCTCGCCAACGACTCCGCCAATTTCACGGACGGTGCTGTCCAAATCCTGAAGTTTCACGGCAGCTACCAGCAGGACAACCGCGAAAACCGGCGCAAGGGCGAGGAGAAGGATTGGCAGATGATGCTGCGGTTGCGGAATCCCGGTGGGCGGGTCCCGGGGCCCCTCTTTCTGGCCATAGACGAGCTTGCCGACCGGCTAGGTAACGGCAGCCTGCGGGTCACAACTCGCCAGGCATTTCAAATGCATGGCGTCCGAAAGGAGAATCTCAAAGAGGTGATCGGCACGATCGTGCGCGAGCTGGGTTCGACCCTGGCCGCCTGTGGCGATATCAATCGTAATGTGATGGCCCCAGCAGCACCCTTCGAGAAGGGTGCTTACCCCGCTGCGCGCAAGCTTGCTGACGATATCGCCGATTTGCTTTCTCCCCAGGCAGCTGAGGGTTCCTACCTTGACCTCTGGGTTGATGGTGAGCTCAGCTACCGGATCAAGCCCAGCCCTGCGGTGGCCAAAATCAAGGCGCTGCAGCAGGAGGGTGCTGTCTTCAGCGGTGATGCGGCCGAACCGCTCTATGGCGGCACCTACCTGCCCCGAAAATTCAAGGTTGCCGTCACCGTTCCTGGCGATAACTCGGTGGACCTCCTTACCCAGGACATTGGCCTTGTGCTGTTCTGCGATCCCAAGGGAAGCCCTCTTGGTTGCAACGTTTACGTAGGTGGTGGCATGGGCCGCACCCACAACAAGGAGGAGACCTTTGCACGTACAGCGGACCGCCTCGGCTATGTGGCCTATGGGCACGTGCTTGAACTGCTGCAGGCGATCGTGGCCCTACAGCGGGACCATGGCGACCGGGAGCAACGGCGCCATGCCCGCATGAAGTATTTGATCCACGACCGGGGCGTCGATTGGTTCCGTCAGGAGCTGCAGGAGCGCTACTTCGCCCACCCGCTCAAAGGGATGCGGCTAGAGCCAAAAACCAAGCTCGAGGATTACCTCGGCTGGCATCGTCAGAGCCGGGGCCTCTGGTTTGTGGGCCTACCAGTGCTGTGCGGACGCCTATCCGGTGAGCTCAAGAGTGGTTTACGTCGACTGGTCGACACCTACAAGCTTGAGGTGCGACTCACCCCCAACCAGGATCTGCTGCTCTGCAACATCGGCACCGCCCAGCGCTCCAGCATCCGCGCTGCCCTGGCTGGGCTTGGTATCAATGCACCGGAAGCACCTGCCCCACTGCAGCGCCACGCTCTGGCCTGTCCGGCCCTGCCCCTATGTGGTCTCGCCGTTACCGAGGCGGAGCGCATCTTGCCAAGCGTGCTCGAGCGGCTCGAAGCCCAGCTGCAGCGCCTTGAGATTTCCCGATCGGTGCTGGTGCGTATCACCGGTTGCCCGAACGGCTGCGCCCGCCCGTACATGGCGGAGCTTGGCCTTGTGGGTAGTGGTGTCGATCAATACCAGTTGTGGCTGGGGGGCACCCCCAACCTCAGCCGATTAGCGGAGCCCTACCTAGAGAAGATGCCGCTGCAGGATCTAGAAACCACCCTTGAACCCTTGCTGAAGGCCTGGCAGAGCGCCGGCGGCCGCCGCAGCTTTGGCGATTTTGTGGTCAAGAGTGGCCGCGAAACCGTGCAGCAATGGCTGGCAGAGGGGGCAGGGTGATCTGGGCTCAATTGGGCTTACTCGGCGCCCTGAGCTTGCAGGCAGCCTTGGGGTTGGCTCCTGTCTGGGGCCAAGGCCGGCAGCAGCCCACCACCCCTCCATCACGCCCAACGTTGTTCGACCCCGACCTGAGTACCTGTGACCCGGAATGGATTCGAGCTGTTTTTCGTCAGCAGTTGCAGCCCTTCGTCGACCAAGGTGAGGCCGTGCTAGCCCACCTTCGCTAGATCCAACTGGAAATGACCGCAAAGACCCTCAGCCGCTGTGTTAATCGCCAGTTACTGAGCCCAGAACAGGCTGCTCAGCTCAGCCGGGAATTTGCCGAATCACCTATTCGCCCGTAGCAGGCCTCCTTTGCGCCGCTACGCCAGGCCCACAGCTGATCACCCCAACTGAAGTGCCACCACTCGTTGGGATGCTGCTCAAACCCTGCACCAGCCATCACTCTTGCCAGCAACTGGCGGCGCTGGTGCCAGGTAGCTGCTGGGCTGCTCGAATCAGCCAATGACGCGGCTTGATGAAATAAGGGTTCGGAAATCCTTCCTACTTCGTCGATCTCTCCCCCCATCGCCAATGCATGGCCGGCAGCATCAGCCAAGGTGAGATCCACGGCAGCTCCTGTGCTGTGGGGAGGCGGAGTGGCGGCATTGTCGCTGGGAGGGGCCCAGAAGCGGTCCACGGCGGCTTCCGCCTGATCTCGCTCTGCGGAGGGGAAGTCGGGGTCTATGCCGATTCGTTCACATTCGACCACAAGGGCATGGCGCACCATGAAGCGCTGCACGGCCACCGGCCTCCAGGCATCAAAAATCGCCAAGCTCCAGCCAGGCTGCTGCTTCTGCAGCGCTTGCTGGGCTTGCAGCAGGCGGGAGACCACCCCCTGCCGCAACCGAAATGGCGATGCAGCAGGCCCATAGGGCGCTCCCAGTGCCGCGTAGGGATGGGGTTCGAGCCGCAGCAAGGCCGTTGGAATTTCCTGCAGCGGCTCATCAACCTCAGCAATCGGAATGGAGTTCCAGGGGCGCAAGGGAGCTACAGACAGGCTTTGCCATTCAAACCGGATCGCAGCGGCAGAGCCGACCGGCAGGTCACGGCATCCAGCCCTTAAGGTTTCGAAACTCTGACGTTTACTTAGACCCCGCTCATGCCCACTCGCTTTGTTTTGAGCGGCGATCACCCGTTAGATGGCAGCCATGGCCGGGATTTGTTGCGCTCCTACATGCGCGATATCAGCAGGGTGCCGCTGCTGAGCGCCGATCAGGAGATAACCCTTGGGCGCCAGGTTCAACAACTGGTCGGTCTCGAGGAGGTTCGTGAGGAGCTCACTTTGAGGGCCGGTGGGATTGCCCCTAATGAGCAGCAGCTGGCAATTGCGGCCTGCCTCGAGCTTGATGAGCTTCAGTGCCGGATCCGCGATGGCAAGCAGGCCAAGGAAAGAATGGTTTCGGCGAATCTGCGCTTGGTGGTATCGATCGCTAAAAATTATACAAATAGCAGCTTTGAGCTAGCAGACCTTATTCAGGAAGGCACGATTGGCCTTGTGCGAGGCGTTGAAAAATTTGATCCCAGTCGTGGATATAAGTTTTCTACCTACGCCTACTGGTGGATTCGCGAGGGCATCACCCAGGCAATCAAAAACAAGAGCCGCACGATCCGCCTGCCAGCCCCCATTAACGCTGCACTTAGCAAACTCAAGCGTTGTCAGCGGGAGCTGACCCAGATTCATGGCCGTCCGCCCAGGCTGCATGAGCTGGCATCGGCCTCAGGCCTTTCTGAACTCGACGTACAAGAGCTGATGTTTCGCGCTGTACAACCGCTCAGCTTCGATCACACAACAGCCGATGGGGAACCCATCAATCTGCTCGATAAGGTGGCCTGTGACGGGATTCAACCCGAACAATTAGCCCTCGAGAATTGCCTCAAAAGCAACATTCGTAAGTTGTTGGATCAGCTGCCTGAACAGGAAGCCCAACTGCTCAGGATGCGTTATGGCATCGACCAGCAGGCTGCCTTGAGCCTTTCGGCGGTGGCCCGCGAGCTTGGCATTAGCCGCGATTCGGCCCGAGGGCTTGAACGGCGGGCTGTTGCCTCGATGCGCGATCTATCGGGGCATGTGTCCGACTACCTTTCCGCCTAACCCGGCAGCTGACCTGCTCTCACCAGACCACAATCGCTCAGGTCAGTTAAGGCGGGCAACTTGATCCATCTGGCGGCGGCGTTGCTCGGCCAGGGCCTCGGCTAACCCCTGATGCTGCTGCAATTCCGGATCTGCAGCGGTGATTTGCCGGGCTATCTCTCGTGCCTCCTCGAGCACAGCCCCATCTTCGGTGAGGCTGGCCAAGGCCAGATCCGGCAGGCCGCTCTGACGAGTTCCCAGCACCTGGCCCGGGCCCCTTAGGCGCAGATCCATTTCGGCGATTTCAAAGCCATCGCTGGAGCGCACCAGCACCTCCAGCCGCTGGCGGGCCAGCACATTGCTGCTGTCATTGATCAACAGGCAGTGGGAGGCTGCAGCTCCTCTCCCAACTCGCCCCCGCAGCTGGTGCAGTTGGGCTAAGCCGAAGCGCTCGGCGTGCTCGATCACCATCACGCTGGCCTCCGGCACATCCACGCCCACCTCCACGACGGTTGTGCTTACCAGCACCTGGGTTGCACCGCTGGCGAAGGCGCCGATGGCGGCTTGCTTGTCGGCGCTGCTAAGCCGGCCATGCAATAGCCCCACCGGTAGATCCGGAAACTCCTCCTCACTTAGCTGTCTGTGCACCTCCACCGCCGAGCGCAGCTCGAGCTTCTCCGACTCCTCTACTAGCGGCAACACCACATAGGCCCGTTGACCCAAGGCCACCTGCTCGCGGATCAACGCATAGGCCTGCTGGCGCTGGCTGCCCTTGATCAGGGAGGTGCGGATCGGTTGGCGTCCCGGGGGCAGTTCGTCGATCTGGCTCACATCCAGGTCGCCGTGGAGTGACAGGGCAAGGGTGCGAGGAATGGGCGTGGCCGTCATCGTCAGCAGGTGAGGCTGAAGCCCCTTGGCCAGCAAGCGATTGCGCTGGCGTACACCGAAGCGATGCTGCTCATCGACCACCACTAGGCCGAGCCGATCGAACTGAACCGGGTCCTCCAGCAGGGCGTGGGTGCCCACCAGCAGTTGCAACTGGCCGTTGGCGAGATCTTGGAGCAGTTGTCGCCTTCGTGGGGCGGGGGTGGAGCCGGTGAGCAAGGCAGAGGTGACGTGCAGCTGGGGCAGCCACTCCGCCAGCTTGCGGTAGTGCTGTTCAGCTAGCACCTCGGTGGGAGCCATCAGGGCCCCCTGGCAGCTGGCCTCGATCGCGGTGAGTAGGGAGGCCAAGGCAACTACGGTTTTGCCACTGCCCACATCCCCCTGCACTAAGCGGGCCATGGGCTGGGGGCGGGCCAGGTCGGCGCGGATCTCAGCGAGCACCCGCTGCTGGGCGCCGGTGAGACCAAAGGGCAGGATCGCCAGAAAGCTCTGCACCAGGCCTTCACTACCCGGTGGCAAGGCCAGGGGTGGAGCAGGCCTCTGGCTTAGTTGGCGGCGCCGTTGGGCTAGGCCCAACTGCAGCAGCAAAAACTCATCAAACACCAGGCGGCGACGGCTGGCCTGCAGCTGCTCCTGGCTGCTGGGCCCGTGGATTTCGGTGAGCGCTTCAGAGCGGCCCATCAGCTTTTGGCTGCGGCGCAGGGCCTCAGGCAGGGGATCGGGCCAGTGGCGCACCAGGGGAATCACCGCTTCCACCACCTGACGCAGCCTGTCTGCCCCCAGTCCTTCAGTCAGGCCATAGACAGGCAGCAGCCGACCAATCGTTTCGGAGCGCACCTGAGCTTGGGGCGACTCCAGGACCTCCATCAGCGGGTCCTGAAATGCTGGGCCGTAAGGGGTTTCCTTGACCAGGCCACTCACCGCCACCGTGGCCCCAATCGGAAACAGCCGTTGCTGGGATTTCAGCCAGCCTGGACTGGAAAAACGCTGTCCAGCGAAGAACCGACTTACTCGGATCCTCCCGGTGCAATCGACCAAATGAAGTTCAAGGATCGAGAGGTTGGGATTGCGAGGACTGGCAAAAGCATGACTGCGGCGCACCGATGCCACAATTGTGGCGGTGCGGCCGGGTTCGAGCCCGCTTATCCGCACCAGATTTGCGTAGTCGAGATAGTCACGCGGGTAGTAATGCACTAAATCGCGCACCAGCAGCAGGCCGAGCTGGGCCAGGCGGGCGGCGGTCTTAGGGCCGACCCCACGAACCTCTGAGAGGGGCGTTTCAGCGTTGAAGCTGTCCCGGCTAGCAGCCTTGCCGGCAGCCGCCGCCGCCGGGGAGCTCGTCGCCAGCCGCAACCGCGGTGGCGCTACAGCCAGCACCGGCTGTTGGGCCTTACGCAGGGCGTGCAGCCTTTCCCTGCACACCCGTACCAAGGTCTGGCGCCGGGCCAAGGGCAGCTCGCCGTAGGTCTGGAACCCAACTGAAAGATCCAGTAGCAGTTGGAGCGCTTCAGCCGGCAGGTTGGGAGGCCGCTGCTGCAACTGCTGAGCTACAAAGCTGCTGAAGCAGGTTTGGCGGCCCTTTAGATCGATGAATCCCCGATCGGCCTCCACCTGCAGGGCCTGCTGCAGAGCCCGCAGCCAGGCTTCTAGTCCTGGGGGCTCGCTAGGGGCTGGGCTGGGTTGATGTCCTGCAGCCACAGCTGTTCCGCCTCAAGCGCCTGAACCCGCCGCTTGATACGGCGATAGTGCTGAGCCATTCTGCGCACCTCATGGCGGTGCTGCTGAATCCGGGTACGGCAGGTGCGCAATTTGGGCAGGTCTTGCTCAAGGTCGGCAGGCCTTAACAGCACTGCCATGGATTCGAGCCGACCGGCCGCCGGCTCTGGCCCGAAGGGCAGGGGTAAGCGCAGCAGGTTGGCTGGGGCTTCCAGGCTTTCCAATTGCCCTGTCAGGGCTGCATCCAGCAAGCTCACGGGCAGCAGGGTTGTTGTTAGTCCCAGACGCAGCAGGTCAACGTTGAGAGCGTGGGAGAGATTGCGTAGACGGCGGCTTAGGGCCTGCTCGAATCCACCTATCCAGGCCAGCAGCAGCCCAGGTTCCGTTGGCAACCGGCCCCCATCCCAAGGACTCGGGGGGTGGTTGAAGGATTGACCCAACCAGTCGCTGAAGGCTTCCGCCATGGCCCGCATTGTCGACTCCCTGTCCCCTTGGCCGTCTGCTTCGCCCTCTTCGTCATCCACTGTGATTGCGCTCAATGGGTTGTTGCTATCGGGCTCGGAGGGCTCAACCGCGGGCCGTAGGGCGAAGCTGGAGTTGCTGAGGAAGTCTGCTCCTATCGGCAAGGCCATGCCCAGGTGGATAGATCCCCGCGCTGGGCTTTCTTCCTGCGGCTCTCCACCATCTGATTCGACTTCGTCTCCGCCTAGGGCCTCAAGCAACCTGCTGCGCTGACGATTGAGTTGCTTGTGGTTTTCGCGCGCGATTTGAGCCGCCAAGTGAGCAGCCTGTTCGATCGTTAGCAAACTGCTGGCCCGTTGCACCAGGCTGCGGATGCGTCGATGAAACACTTGACGCTGGAGGGCATCCAGCTCGCTGTAGCGCTCCGGATTTACCTGGGTTGCCAGATAAAAACAGGCCTGCTGAACACTGTTCAACAGGCCATCTCTCAACACTTGGAGATAAAGGGCCAAGTGGCGATAAAGCTGGGGGTTGGAGGCCACCAGCTGGGATTTCAGATCCTCAAGCTGCCTTTTGGCAGCCTCCAATGGGGTCACTGGCTTGCTGATCAGGCCGTCTGGGTCATGGCAGCTACCTCGGCAGCGAAATCAGCCTTCTCCACCTCGATGCCCTCACCAAGGGTGAAGCGGGTGAAGCGGCGCACCTGGATGTTTTCACCGACCTTGCCGGCCACCTGCTTCACCATCTCCGCCACTGTGACGGCGCTGTCCTTGATGAAGGGCTGGTCCAGCAGGGCCAATTCCTTGAGGCGTTTGCCAATCCGTCCTTCAACGATCTTGACCTTCATTTGGGCTGGTTTGCCCTCGAGATCATCTCGACCCATCTCGATGGATTTTTCGCGCTCGGAAACCTCAGCAGGAATCTGATCAATGCTTACGTATTCCACACCAGGACAGGCCGCGATCTGCATCGCCACATTGCGCAGCAATTCCTGGAAAACGTCGCCACGGGCTACGAAGTCGGTTTCGCAGTTGACCTCGACCAGCACGCCCACACGAGCACCTGTATGGATGTAGCTGCCCACGGCACCTTCAGCGGCGGTGCGTCCGGCCTTTTTCTCAGCCGTGGCAATACCTTTTTGGCGCAGCCATTCTGTTGCTTTGGTGGTGTCACCGCCACATTCAGAAAGCGCCTTCTTGCAATCCATCATTCCTGCGCCTGTTTTATCGCGCAGTTCTTTAACCAGCTTTGCCGAAATCTCAACCATGGTTTGGTATGGGGTACGGGTTACGAATTCGTGAAACGATAGTTGTGGATCAAATTCAGCCTTCGTCTTCACGGCCCTGGTCCTGGGCACCGTGGCGGCCTTCGTTGATGGCATCGGCAAGGCGACCAAGCACCAGCTGTACGGAACGAACGGCGTCGTCGTTGCAGGGGATCGGCACGTCGCAGAGGTCGGGATCACAATTTGTGTCAAGCATGGACACCAAGGGAATATCAAGCTTGCGAGCTTCGAGCACGGCGTTGGTTTCACGGCGCTGATCCACCAGCACCACTACGTCGGGCAGGCGGCGCATGTTCTTCAATCCGCCCAGATACTTCTGCAAGCGCTCCAGTTCACGGCGCAGCACGGCAGCCTCCTTCTTAGGACGCATAGCGATGGCGCCCGAACTTTCCATGCGCTCCAAATCCTTGAGCCGATCGATGCGAGCGCGCATCGTGGTCCAGTTTGTGAGCATGCCGCCCAGCCAGCGCTGGTTCACGTACGAGGCGCCACAACGTGTTGCCTCCTGGGCAATCACCTCGGAGGCCTGCTTCTTGGTGCCAACAAAGAGGAAGCGCTTGCCACTACGGGCCGCACTGCGGGTCCACTTGTAGGCGTTGTTCATGCAGACGGCAGTCTGCACCAGATCAATAATATGGACTCCATTGCGCGCGCAATAGATGTAGCGCGACATCTTGGGATTCCAACGGCGCGTTTGGTGCCCGAAGTGGGCACCGGCCTCCATCATTTCGGAGAGAGTTACAACAGCCATAATTTTGGGTTGGGGTTTCGGGTTTGCCTCCACCTGCCAGGGATCCAGAACGACCCATACGACCAGAAGGGCCGACGGGCATTGCTGCTCGGATCACCCGAAACACGCAGGTGTGCGGTGTGATTTGTACTTAGGCACCCTATCAAATAGGGCTAGGGGCTGGACCTGTGCCCTTGACTGCTTTGGCTTCTGCAAACAGGGCCCGCACTCCAAGGCGGTTAAGCGGCACTCGCAACAGCTCCATGGCCACCCCTGGATGGCCGCGGCGGATCAACCAGGCAAGCAGGGGCCGCAGGCTGCGTTCGTTGAGCAGGCCGCCCAGGGTGAGCGCCTCCCAGAGCAGGCGATGCAGCCAGGTGAACTGAACGATCATGCGCACCCGCCTGGTGGGGTGCTTTTGGTAAAAGACAAGTCCCATTTTTGCCCGCTCCCGCTCCACCCGAATCAAATCGGGGATCTGCTCCAAATTCAGGGCCGGATGCCAGTGGTAGCCCACAGCCTCGGGGCAGCGCACCAACGCAACCCCGAGCCGTCGCAGCCTTTCGCCCAGCTCTAGGTCTTCCCAGCCATACAAACGGAAGCGTGTGTCAAATAGTCCTGCCTGCTCCAGCAGCTGCCGGTCGATGGCCACGTTACCGGTGGCGAAATATGCGAAAGAAAGATCCTGAAGCTTGTGTGGTTCGCTGCAGGGATCTTGGAAATTGGCGGTGTTGATTACGGCGCCATAGGTGAAACAGCGTCGATTGCCCCGGCGCTGCCACTGGCGCTCTAGGGCCTCGGCGTGGCTGCGCAGAAAGCTGGGGGTGACCACTAGGTCGCTGTCGATGAAAACGACCACGTCGCCACGGGCTGCCTCCACTCCCCGATTGCGCCCCTGGGCTGGTCCTCCGTGCTCCTGCTCGATCAGTCGCAGGTGCGGCAGCTGCAGGCTGTGCTGCCGCAGCCAGCTAACGGTGGCA
This sequence comes from Cyanobium sp. NIVA-CYA 375, assembly GCF_056108345.1. Classification (NCBI taxonomy): domain Bacteria; kingdom Bacillati; phylum Cyanobacteriota; class Cyanophyceae; order Synechococcales; family Prochlorococcaceae; genus Cyanobium; species Cyanobium sp. NIVA-CYA 375. Next base: position 16,183 of record NZ_JBSYHW010000023.1, read on the forward strand.
TCGGTTGAGCCATCGTCGACCAGCACAACCTCGTAGCCCGTGATCAGGGCTGAGGGATCCTGGGCCTCTAGGGCCAGCAGGCACTTCTGCAGGATCGGCAGGCGGTTGTAGGTGGGGATGACGACGCTGAGGAACATCGGGGTCGCCGCGAGGGTCTAAACAGCAAAAAAGGGATCCTTCCGGATCCCCTCAGCGATGCATGGGCTGCACCGATCAGTCGGCGGCGCCACCGTTGTTGGCTGTGCCAGTCACACCATTGCCGGCGCCTTCACCGCGGCCGTCGTTGCGCAGCTTGCGCTTCTTGAATTTGCGCGCGTAGGAGCGATTTCGCTCTTGCTTTTCTTTCTTGAGATTCCTGCGCTTAGCCATGCGAGCGGCGTGTTGGAGAGATGCGAATTTCTACCCTACTCAATTGCGAAGGCGCCGCTGCTCAACTGACCGTCCTCCATCTGCACCAGACGGTCTGCCACATCAAGAATCCGAGGGTCGTGGGTCACCATCAACACACCGCAGCCCTGGTCTTTGGCCAGCCCCTTAAGTAGCTCGACCACCTCACGCCCAGTGTGGGAATCGAGAGATGCGGTGGGCTCATCGGCCAGTAGGAGCTGGGGCCTTGCGGCTAGGGCCCGGGCGATCGAGACCCTTTGTTTCTGCCCACCGGAGAGATCGTGGGGCAGCTTGCCGAGATGGTCACTCAGCCCCACTGCCCGCAACCATTCCCGAGATCTATCCCTACGGGCGCGATAACTGAGCCCTTGCAGCAGGTCTGCACCCATCTGTACGTTTTGCTCCGCCGTAAGGCACCTCAGCAAATTGTGCCCCTGGATAATCATGCCGATCCTGCGTCGTAACCTCAGCCGGGCGGCGCGACTTGCACCATTGAGCTCCTCCCCGAATACGTGAACCGAGCCTTCCTGCACCTGTCGTAGAGCTCCAATCAGGGTCAACAGGGTGGTTTTGCCGCAGCCGGAAGGGCCGGTAAGTAGCACCACCTCACCGGCGTCAACGCAAAGGCTGATGTCTTGGAGCACCTGGCGGCGATTGACGCCACTGCCAAAGGAATGCCTCAAGCCTTCCAGGCGCACCATCGCAGCCATCAGAAAATCTCCGCTGGATCGGCATCACCAAGGCGCCGCATCGCCAGGGTTGCCGAGCCCATACACATCACCAAAATCATGATGAACACCGTCAGTGCCCGGGTCAGGTTCATCGATACCGGTAGCTGGGTGGCATTGCGCACCAGTAGGTAGAGACCCTGGCCGGCGGCGTAGGCGGGCAGATAGCCGAATACCGCAAGCAACATCCCCTCCCGCGCCACGACTCCGAGCAGGGTGGGCAGGCGATAGCCCATAGCCATCAAGGTGGCGTATTCCGGCAGGTGATCGCTGACGTCTGAATACAGAATCTGGTACACGATTACGCAGCCCACCACGAAACCCATGGCTGCGCCGAGGGTAAAGATGAAGCCGATCGAGGTGCTTGAGCGCCAATAATCCTGCTCGAAGGCGATGAAGCCATCTTTAGTCAGCACTTTGACGTCATCAGGCAGATCTCGCTGCAGCCGTTTAACTACAGCATCCGCATCGGTCCCTGCTCGCAAGCGGATCAGCCCTACCTCGATGCTTCCTGGAGGAGTGTTTGGCAGTAGCTGGAGGAAGGTCTCTTGGCTGGTGAGCAAGTTGCCATCTGCGCCAAAAGAGGTGCCGAGCCCCACCAGCCCTGCCACCCGGACCTTTTTGCCATTGATCTCGCTTTCCACAGTGCGGCCATCGCGAAACCAGTCGGCCACCGGGCCGAATTCCGGTCTGGAGAGCTCGTCAAACAGCACTCTGCCCCTGTCCTGCAGGAGCTTTGCCTTGGGCGCGAGGCTGGGATCGGTGAACAGAGGATCGGCTGGTTCAAAGCCCAGGGCGAGGATCGAACGGGTTGATCTTGTATCTGGGTTGCGCCACAACAGCAGGCTCCAGTGCACCGGGGTGATTCCCTCAACATCTGGATCTGCCATTGCCTGGACGAGACGGCGACGGGGAAAGCCGGCCATGCTCACCGAGCTGCTGGAGCGTGGACTGATCAACACCAAATCAGTGTCCAAAAGTCGATGAATGGTGACGCTGGCATCGAATAATCCATCCCTGAAGCCCAGCTGCATAAACATCAAGATGCCAGCGAAGGCGATGCCGGCTAGGGCGACAGCCAGGCGCACGGGCTGACGAGTTAACAGCAGCCAGGCAAGCGGAATGCGGCGGCCCTGCCAGATACGGCCAAGCATTAGGGCTGCACAGGCGCCCTGGTGGCAGCAAGTCGGGCGATCACCTTTAAGCCCGTTAGATCGCGCACTCGCTGACTATCGGAGGGATCTAGGGCCACCCGAACCTCCACAACCCTGGCATCTGCGTCTCCGGTGGGATCAGTTGAAAGCACTGAACGCTGCCGCACCTGGGGACTGATTCGAATCACCTCGCCCGTAAGCGCGCCTTGATAACCGCCGTTTTCGCTGATTAAAGAGACGCTCTGGCCAAGGCGCACCCGGTCGATGTCACTTTCGTAAACCTCAACCACGGCCTGCATGCGGTTGCTGGCGCCCAGCTCGAGTACGCCAGAGTCGGTAGGGCGCTCTCCTACTCGTGCATGGAGTTTGAGCACGGTGCCAGCTATGGGCGCCCGTAGTTCGGTAAGCAGCAACTCAGCTTTGAGTTTTTCGCGTTCAGCCCAGGCCTCATTGCGGTCCCCCTGAAGCTTGAGCAGGTCCGTCTCGCGATTGTCGAGCTCCCCACTGGGGATGGCTCCGGAACGACTCAGCTGGCGGTAGCGACGGACGTCGCGGGTTTGTACCTCCAATCTGGTATCAAGGTTGCGAAGGCGAGCCTCAATTAGCCGTTGTTGGGCCACAAGGGTGGGCGCTGTGTCAAAGCGGGCCAGCAGCTGGCCACTGCTGACGCGGTCGCCTTCCTCCACCAAAAGCTCGGCGATCCGGGGGCTGCCGCCGATGCCACTGATGGGGGCCGCCAGCAAGCGCACATCACCAGCGGGCTCCAGCCGTCCAAGCGCTGCCACCGCCTCCTGATTACGGGGAGTTGCCGCAACCACCGGTGCTTTAACGGCAGGGGTTCCCTGTTGGCGAACCAGGGCAACAGCCAAAACAAGCAGCAGGGCCGCACCCCCAAACCACCAAAGCCGGTGCACTCCCAGCAAGGCTCGCTTCACGGTGCCGGCGGATCGTCGAACAACAACTCCTCGATGTAACGGTCTGCCCACTGCGGGTTGAAGGCCTTCTCCAGCACCCGGCGAGTCTTGTCGTTTTGTTTCTGTTGCTTGCAATACCGGAGCTGACCCTGCCATCTGGCAACCGTAGCTGGGTGGGTAGGTGCCTGAGGCTCACTTGCGGCTATGGCCGACGCCAGCACATCGAGAAAGCCGCTTACCTCGTCGAGAAACGCGGCCTCCTCAGCTGCGCTCGTGGGTCTCACAAAGCGAACGTAGGGCGAAAAAATTGAGCCCCAGCCCGGCAGTTCCCGTTCCTGTTCAAAGCTGCTAGTGGGCCTGGCGGCAAGAGCCTCGGCGATGCCGGCCGGTAGCTCGCTGCAAACTGGCGAGAGGTCTACAATGGCGGCGGAGACACCGGCAGGGCCGGCCACGATGTCTGCCCCAAATACAGGCAGGTCGAAGCGGGGGTCTGGAAACAGCACGCAGTGCAAAATCTGGAGCCCCGCCCCGAGCCGGGCCGTTTCTAAATGCAGCTTGCGCAGTCCCCGGCAGCAACGCAGTTCGTTGCGGATGAATAAGGATTCGCCATCGAGGCTGCCACTGATGGCTTCGAGTTCTGGAGCTACCGCCAAGGGCTCCAGTTCGGGCAGGCCTTGCCAGAACGTACGAATCCGCACCGCAAGGTCCTCCATCAGGGGATGAATCGCACCGCTTCCGGCGCAAGAGGCCTCGGGGGCAGCGTCGGGACTCTGAGACGAAGCGGGAGCGGAACTCACGACAGGAGGTGCAGCCAGCAGAATGCAGATCCTGCCACGCATCTGCGCCTTGCCCTTGGCCCCTTCCCAGCCCCTGCTGCCAGGTCTGGCTTGTCCCAGCGATCAACTTCTGACCAACGGGGCCACCGTGGTCAGCCTGTCATTGCCCGACTCGCCGTTGGTATGCCTGGACTTGTGGTGCCGGGCCGGCAGCGTTTTTGAATCCGCAGGGGAGAGCGGCATGGCTCATTTTCTGGAACACATGGTGTTTAAGGGCAGCGAGCGCCTAGGGCCCGGCGAATTTGACCTTCGCATCGAAGCGATGGGCGGCAATAGCAATGCCGCCACCGGTTTCGACGACGTCCACTACCACGTGTTGACTCCACCAGAGGTTGCTGGAGACGCCCTCGAGCTACTCCTCGACCTGGTGCTGCATCCCCGCCTAGATGCCGCAGCCTTTGATATGGAGCGGCAAGTGGTGCTCGAGGAGCTGGCCCAGAGCGAAGATCAGCCAGATGAGGTCGCCCTGCAGCAGCTGTTGCGGCTGGGATGTCCAAACCATGCCTACGGCGAGCCGATCTTGGGCAAGCGCGAGCTGCTGCTTGAGCAGACGCCTGGTGCCATGGCCGCCTTCCATGGGCGGCTCTATGGCGCCAACCGTTGCGTACTGGCCCTGAGCGGCGGCATTAAGCCGGAGGTTCTGGCCGACCGCATCGCCGCCAGCGCCCTGGCTTTTTTGCCAGTGGTGGAGGAACCCCAATCTCGGCCCGCCCTGGTGGTTCAGCCAGGAGAACACAGGATCGAGGTGCCGCGGCTGGAATCGGCGCGTCTGCTGATGCTCTGGGGTTTGCCCCCTGCCGCTGAGCTACACGGCGTGATGGGCGCAGACCTACTTACTACCGTGTTAGCAGAGGGTCGTCGCAGCCGTTTGGTAGAGCGGCTGCGGGAGCAACTCCGCATCGTGGAAAGCATCGACCTCGACCTGCACGTAATGGAGAGCGGCAGCTTCGCCTTGCTTGAAGCAATTTGTGAAACAGACGAACTGGCTTCTGTTCGCCAGGCGATTGATGAGGTGTGGACCCAGCTACTGCAGGAGGGTCTGGCGGAGACGGAATGGCAGCGGGCCCAACGTTTAGTGGCAAATGGCTATCGCTTTGGCCTGGAAGCCGCTGGCGGCGTGGCAGGCCTAATAGGCAACAACCGCCTCTGGGGACGCCACCACATGCTGCAGCTGCCGCTGGAGGAGATCGATCGCTGGAGTGCGGCTGAATTGCTGCAACAGGCCTTGCCTCTGCTTGCTCCCAGCCGTGCCTGTGTGCTCGAAGCGGTGCCGACATGACCAGTACCCAGGTAACTACGGCCAACTGGCAGAACGCCAGCCTCCAGGGCGGCCTACCCCTGATCTGGCAGCGACGACCTGGTCCGGCGATCGTGGCCTGCAGGCTCTGGATTCGGGGGGGCAGCAGCGTGGATCTCCCCGGCCAGCGCGGGGCAGCCCAACTTTTGGCCGGGCTGATGACCCGCGGCTGCGGTAACTACGGGCCTGAAGCCCTGGCCGATCTGGTGGAGGGGCGCGGTGCTGCCCTTCGCTGCGAAGCCTCGGAAGACTGCCTGGTGATCAGTGTCAAGTGCTCCAGCAGCGACACGGCCGAGCTGCTGCCCCTGCTGCTGTCGATGGCTAGGCAGCCGTGGCTCAGCCCAGACCAACTTGAGCTGGAGCGGGACCTAAACCTGCAGAGTTTGCAGCGCCAGCGGGAGGATCCCTTTCAGCTAGCCCACGACCAGCTTCGCCACCTGCTTTATGGCCAGGGGCCTTATGGCCACGATCCTCTCGGGGTCGATGTGGAGCTGGCAGCCCTGCATTCCGAGCAGTTGGCAGCGCTGGTGCCCGATCTCGGTCAGGACGGCGCTCTTTTGGTGGCCTGCGGCGATCTTGATGACGAGCTTCCCCTGCTGCTTAACCCCCTGCTGGACAACTGCCCCTGGACCACGACTCAGCCAAGCCCCGGAGCTGGACCAGGAGCTGCCGGCGGCCTGCAGCGTCTTGCCAGCCTGGAGCAGGACACCGAGCAGCTGGTGCTGATGCTGGGTGCGGCGACTGTGCCACTGGGTGATCCCGATGGCTTGGCCCTGCGGTTGCTTCAGGCCCACTTGGGTATGGGCATGTCCAGCCGTCTGTTTGTGATCATGCGGGAGGAGCGGGGCTTGGCTTACGACGTTGGGGTTCACATGCCTGCCCGGCGCGGTGCTACTCCCTTTATTTGGCACCTCTCCACATCCGCCGACCGAGCAGCAGAGGCGACCACGGCCCTCCTTGAGGAGTGGCAGCGGATTCTGGAGCAGCCCTTAAGCGAAGCGGAACTAATTTTGGCAAAGGCTAAATACCGCGGCCAGGACGCCATGGGGCGCCAGACCTGCGGCCAGATCGCCGATCGTCAGGCGCTGGTGCTGGGCCATGGCCTGGGCTGGAGCTACGTGGAGGACAGCCTGGAGCGGGCCCAGCAACTGGATGCTGCCACCCTTCTGGCAGCAGCTCGCCGCAGGCTTGCGGCTCCCGCCCTCAGCATCTGTGGTCCAGCGTCGGCCCTGGCTGCTTCAGAGCAGGCCTGGCTCCGCCACGGCCTTAGCGGCTAATCAATCAGCGGCAGCCTGGAGTTGTTCGGCGTCTAACAAAAAAGTGCCGCGCCGGAAGCGAACCGCAAATTGGTTGCGGGCCTTGATGGCCAAAACTTGGCCCTGTTCATCGCTATCCACCAGGTCTGGGGGCCGCAACATCGGCATTGGGTCAGCTGTCTTCAGATATTTGGGCCGGCCCTTCAGCTGCACCGCATCACCAACACCAAAAGTCAGCGGCTTTATGGACTCAGCGGTTTGTGGGTCTTCCATTGCGTCACTTGCTGACTTGAAGTTAGCGACCCCGTTGGCCCGACCCCCAAAATGGTTGCCAGACACGACGTGATCAGTTGAGGGCCCTAGCCATCTGGAGCGGCGCAATCGCCGGTCTGCTGCTGATTTTGGTAGGCGGATTGATTCAGGCCGCAGCCCCGCTTCCGGCTGGCAGCGGCGGCTGGAACCTCACGACCCTGCCCATCACCCTGCAGGTGCCGGCCCTGCTGCTAACCGCCCTGGTCTGCGGTCCTCGCAGCGGCATGCTCGCAGCCGTTGCTTACCTGAGCCTGGGCCTGTTCCAACTGCCGGTCTTTCAGGGCGGGGGCGGTGCCGCCTACTTATTGGATCCTGGCTTTGGTTATCTGGCTGGCTTCATCCCGGCTGCCTGGCTCACCGGCAAGCTCGTGCGCCAGCAGGGCATGGACGACCTGCTTGGTTTGTTTGGCGCCGCAGTGGTCGGGCTGGGCGTCCTGCAGATTTGCGGCATAGCCAACCTGTTGCTCGGTGCCCTGGCTGGCCGTTGGGGATCAAATCTGGGAAGTTTGTTATTCAGCTACAGCCTGGCGCCATTGCTGCCCCAGTTGCTGCTCTGCTGTGCTGTATCGGTGGTCGCCCTGGTTCTGCGCCGTCTGCTGCTGGTGGAGTCATGAGACGGTTGCGCAAGCTCGCTTACGCCAGCGCCGGCTTGGTTTTGCTGCTCGACCAGCTCAGCAAGGCGCTGGCCGTTGCCAATCTGTCGCTCGGAAGCAGTTCAGCTTTCCTGCCGGGGCTGCTTTCCCTGCAGCTTGTCCGCAACACCGGAGCGGCCTTCAGCCTGTTCAGCGGCAACCCCCAGCTACTTGGCCTGGTGAGCTTGCTGGTTTCCATTGCTGTTGCCGTTTGGATTCAGAGGCAGGGTCAGTTGACCCTCACCCGGAGCCTTGGGGTAGGGCTCCTGCTGGGGGGAGCACTCGGCAACGGGCTTGATCGCTGGCGTCTTGGCTACGTGGTGGATTTTCTAGCCCTGGTACCAGTGTCATTTCCAGTGTTCAATCTGGCCGATGTGGCCATCAACCTGGCGGTGCTCTGCTTCGCCATCGAGCTGCTGGGGAACCATGGCCAACCAGGCGTTTGAAGCCCTAAGCCGACGTTGGCAGCGGTTTAGCCAGCCCGCTCAGGCCCAACTGTGGGTCCATCTCCCGGGCCAGCCCTCTCGGCTGGTAGGCCTGCACCCGGGCACTTACCGCATCGGTCGCGACAACGACTGCCAAATTTGCGTTGACCATCCGGCGGTCAGCCGCCAGCACGCTCTGCTGGAGCGACGCGGATCCCACTGGTTGCTCAGCGACGACAGCTCTACCAATGGCCTCTGGTGGCAAGGCCGGCGGGTGCAGCAGTTGCTGCTCCGCGACGGGGACAGCCTGCGCTTCGGCCCCAGCCAGGAGGCGGGACTGCCCGAGCTCGATTTTCAGATCCGTCCCCTGCCCCAGCTGCAAAGGTTGCTGCGCGCAACGAGCTTGCTGCTTGCAGCTACTGCCCTCGGTGGCTTTGGCCTGCTGATCATCTCCAGCTTACAAGTGCCAATTCGCGGCAGCCTCGCCACGGTGCGTGGGCCGCTTGTGCTCTACGACCGCCAGGGCAAACCAATCGCAACAGCCCAAGCTAGGGAGCACCGAGAGCTCAAATCCCTAAAGGCCTATCCCCGGGTGTTGATCGATGCCCTACTTGCCAGTGAGGACAGCCGCTTCTGGTGGCATCCAGGAGTCGACCCGGTTGGGACAGGCCGTGCCCTTGTTACCAACGTGCTGGGAGGACGGGTGCTGGAGGGGGGCAGCACCCTCACCCAGCAACTCGCGCGCAGCCTGTACCCCGATCAGGTGGGTCAAGGTGAAACCCTTGGCCGCAAGTGGCGTGAGCTGCTGGTGGCGCTACAAATTGAGGCCCGCTTCAGCAAGCAGGATCTGCTGCTGAGTTACCTCAACCGCGTTTATTTGGGTGTTGGCTGGGGTTTCGAGGATGCCTCCCGCCATTATTTCGGTAAGCCAGCCAGCGACCTCAAGCTTGAGGAGGCTGCCCTATTGGTGGGCCTGCTGCCCTCGCCCAACGGCTACGACCCCTGCTTTGATCCCCAAGCGGCCCTGAGTTCCCGCAATGCCGTGCTCAGCAAAATGGGCGACACGGGTCGTATCAGTGCCGATCAGGCCCGCAGCGGCCGCCGCAGCCCAATCCGGCTTTCGCCCCTGGCCTGCCGCAGCAGCAGCTCTCTACGCGGAGTCCCCTTTTATTCAGACCAGGTGGGCCGCGACCTCGATCAACTGGTGGGGGCAGAGGTCGCGGCCGAAGGTAATTTCCTGATCGATACCTATTTGGATCGCAACCTGCAGGAGCAGGTGGAACGGTTGTTGCGCCAACGACTTAGCTCCAGCAAGGCGCTGGGGGTAGGGGAAGGGGCCGTGGTGGTGCTCGATTCGCGCACCGGCGGCATCCTGGCCCTTGCCGGCGGCCGCGACTACCGCCAGAGCCAGTTCAATCGGGCCACGATGGCCCTGCGCCAGCCCGGCAGCACCTTCAAGCTGCTTCCCTATTTGGTCGCTCTCGAGCGGGGCGGTAAGCCCAGTGATCCAATCAGCTGCTCGCCATTGCGCTGGCGTGGTCAGAGCTTTAGCAGCGGCTGCGGTGGCAATTTGAGCCTGGTATCTGCCTTTGCTATCAGTAGCAACACGGCAGCACTGCGACTGGCCCAGCGGGTAGGGCTTGATGCACTGGTGCAGAAAGCTCGCGATCTTGGCTTCACCAGCCCCCTGGCGGCCGTGCCCGGATTGGCCCTCGGCCAGAGCGAGGTAACCCTGCTGGAGCTCACAGCTGCCTACGCGGCGATCGCCAACGGTGGCGTTTGGCATTCCCCCAGCACAATTCGGCGCCTTACCGATGGAGAGGCCTGTAGCGGCCAGTCATCAAGCCAGTGCCGCCAGGCCAACGCCCCCACAACATCCCAAGCGGGACGCCGGGTAAGCAGCGAGGCGACGGCCCGCGCCATGCAGCAGTTGCTGCGGGCCGTGGTGCAGCGGGGTACGGGCCAGATGGCCAGTCTGGGCGGTCAGGAGGGTGGCAAAACCGGCACAACCAATGACAGCCGCGATTTGCTCTTTGTCGGCTATGAGCCCCAGCGCCATTGGGTGGTGGGTATCTGGTTGGGTAATGACGACAACAGCCCCAGTCGCGCCAGCAGCGCCTTGGCTGCAGGACTGTGGAGCGAGATCATCCGAGCAGCCCGATCCTGATGCCTGAGTTGTGAGCACCCGCACCCGCCTGTGGATGATCGCCGGTCTGGCTGTCCTGGCCCTGATCGCCGTTGGCGCAGTGCTGCAGGGGGTCAACAACCTCTACTGGCAACTGAGTTGGTACCTGCCGAGCTGGATCGTTCAGCCGTTGTTTGTCCTTGTGTTCGCTGGCTTCGTGCTGCTGCTGGTGCAACTGGCCTGGCCTTGGCTGCGGACCATTACCGGCAAGGCCAGGCCAGGAGCGGCTGCCAGCTTGCCGTCGCCGGGTAACCGCCGGGAAGCAGCCGCCCAAAATCTGGCCGCCATCGATCAAACCCTCGATCGGGTGCGCGATGCGGTGGAGCGGGAAGCCTTGCGTCAAGAGCGGCAGCGCATGCAGGCCGAGCTGGAACGGGGCGATCTCGTGATTGTGTTGTTTGGTACGGGATCGGCAGGCAAAACCTCTCTGATCCGCGCCCTGCTGCAAGAGCTGGTGGGCAAGGTGGGAGCTGCCATGGGATCTACCAGCGAAACCCAGCGCTATCGCCTGCGGCTGCGCAGCTTGCAGCGAGCCGTGGTTTTGGTTGACACGCCCGGCATCCTCGAAGCAGGTGCTGCTGGGCTGGAGCGGGAGCGGCTCGCCCGCGACCAGGCAAGCAAGGCTGACCTGCTTCTGCTCGTGGTGGACGGCGACTTGCGCGCCGCCGAGCTTGAGGTTTTTGAAGCCCTGGCTGGCCTTGGCAAGCGGCTGATGCTGGTGCTCAACAAGTGCGACCTGCGCGGCGAGCAGGAGGAGGCGAGGTTGCTCCAGCTACTGCGCCAACGCAGCCGTGACCACATTGCGGCCGAAGACGTGATCCCCGCCAGCGCGGCACCCCAGAGCGTGCCCATGCCAGGCGGGCGCCCCTTGCAGCCAGCTGCCGAGGTAGATGCCCTCTTACGCCGCATCGCGGCCGTGCTCCACGCCGACGGGGAAGAACTGATTGCCGACAACCTGTTGTTGCAGTGCCGGCGGCTCAGTGAGGCCAGCCGCTCCCTGCTGACCAGGCAGCGCCGCAGCGACTGCGAGTCGATCGTTGATCGCTACATGTGGATCGGAGCCGGGGTGCTGGCCGTCACACCCCTACCTGGCCTGGACCTGCTCGGTGCCGCAGCTGTAAATGCCCAGATGGTGGTGGAGATCGCCCGTATCTATGGCATCAGCATGAGTCGCCAGAGTGCCCAAGATCTGGCCCTTTCCGTTGGACGCACCATGGCGGGCCTAGGGCTGGTGAAGGGGGGCGTCAGCCTGCTTAGTGCGGCCCTAAGCCTGAACGTACCTGCTCTGGTTGTGAGCCGTGCCATTCAGGCGGTCAGCGCTGCCTGGCTCACCCGGGTTGCGGGGCTGAGCTTCATCACCTACTTCGAGCGCGACCAAGACTGGGGCGACGGCGGTGTGCAGGAGGTTGTGCAGCAGCAATACGACCTCAGCAAGCGCGACGGGGCCATGAGTCGCTTCCTTAAAGCCGCCTTCAGCCGGGTGGTGCAACCGCTGCAGGCAAAGCAGCGGAGTTTGCCGCCAAGGCCTGGGCCCGACTGACCGGCAGCTCGCCCAAGGCCTCCGGTGGCGGTGGCTGCAGTGGCCCCCGGCTATCAAGCACCACGATCATGGCCAGATAAAGAACGCCGATTAATACCGAAATGGCGCCAGTCACAATCGCGACCCAGCGACCGCGGCCGGAGGTTGTCACAGCAGGGGGTTCACTAGGGGGTTCACTCACAGGGGGAAGGGGTATCAGGATTGATCGTTGAGGCTGGCATGCACCACCCTGGCCAGGTTCTCGAGGTGGGCTGGCTTGGTGTGGGGGTTACCAAGCACGGCCTTGAGATAGTGGCGCCCGGCGTAGTGAGGCCGCGAAAGCATCAGCTGCTCCTGGAGCAGTCGCTGGCGAGTGCGATCGCTCCAGGCCTGGCTGGCGGCAGCATCAAGTTGATGGGGAGTGAAGGCCAGCAGATGGAAGGAGCCACCGACCAACTGCAGCCGTTCGTTTGGTGCCAGTAGGGCCTGAAGCTGGCGCCGACGCTGAATAGCCCCATCGAGCACCGCCTTGATGCCGAGCAGGCCAAGCTGCCGCAAACCCAGCCAAAGCTTGAGAATTTCGGCGGGACGGGTGCCCTGCAGACCACTTTCACCACCGTGGCTACCACCCCAGCTCGGCTCCATGTAGGGCAGGCCGGTGTGGAACGCCTCCGCCAGTGCCTGGGGGCGAGCCAGCAACAGCAAGGAGGAGGTTTTGGTGATTCCCAGCAGTTTCTGGGGATTGACCGTGATCGAATCGGCTTGCTCCAAGCCAGCAACCCGATGTCGGTGGGTAGGCACCAGGCCGAACACGGCCCCGATAGCGCCATCCACATGCAGCCACTGGCTGCGCCGCTGGCAAATCCCAGCTATCGCAATGAGGGGGTCGACTGCCCCCCGAACAGTGGTGCCAGCGGTAGCGACTACCGCGATCACAGGCAGCCCAGCCCGCTCGAGTTGATCAAGCTCTACTTCCAAGGCGCTTGGATCTAGTCGGCCCTGGCTATCCACTGCCACCGGCCGCAGGGCCTCAGGCGGTAGGCCCATCACCGCCAGTGCTTTAGCGAGGGAGACATGGGCATCAATGCTTGCCACCACCACCGCCCGACCGTCTATGGCCAGACCGCGCTGTCGTCTCGCCGTGACCAGTGCCATCAAATTGGAAAGGGTGCCGCCGCTGGCGGCCACACCACCACTACCCGCAGGCAGGCCTAGCTGCTCAGCCAGCCAGGCAGTGAGGCTGCGCTCAAGGCGGCTCAAACTGGGGGACAATTCCTCCGCCAGCATGTTGTTGTTAAGGCCGGCGCAGATCAAATCTGCAGCCACCGAGGCCGGCAGAGGTGGTGGGTCGAGATGGGCAAGGGCACCAGGGTGGTTGGGATTGAAGGCCCCATCCATCACGAGCTGCAGATCGGCCAGCAGCATCTCCGGAGCCAAACCGTAACCTTCCGGCTCCACTGGTGGCAAAACGCTCAAGCCGGGCAGGGGCGAGCGTTCGGCAGCACTACCAAGCCACACACAGAGCTGCCGTGAAGCCTGCTCTAAAAAGTCCTGCAGCCTGGGGTCTAGCTGCTCCGGACTGGCGAAGGGCAGGGGCTGGCTGGCCCGCGGGGCAGGGGGGGCGCTAGCCAACGAAAACCGATCGGATCAAGCCATTCTCACCTGTGGAGGTGGGCTACAAGTGGGTTTGTGCTGCGGGCACCAAGCAGTGGATCGTTCCCTACTCATGGGCCCACCAGGGCCCCAGCTGCAGCGCCAGTGGATGCAACTGCTGCTGCGCCACGCAGAACGGGCCGGAAACCAGGGTGAAATTCCCGTCGCCGCTGTGGTGCTCGATGAAGGCGGACGCTGCATCGGCTGGGGCAGCAATCGGCGCGAACAGCAAAGCGATCCGCTTGGCCACGCCGAACTGGTGGCCCTTGGGCAGGCGGCCCGCTTGCGCGGCGACTGGCGATTTAATGGCTGCACCTTGCTGGTGAGCCTGGAGCCTTGCCCGATGTGTGCCGGTGCTTTGGTGCAAGCCCGCATGGGAACGGTAATTTTCGGCGCTACGGATCCGAAAAGGGGCGCCCTCGGCAGTTGTCTTGATCTAGCAAAAAACGCCACTGCCCATCACCACATGACCGTGATCGGCGGGGTATTAGGCGACCAGGCCAGCGATCTGCTGGCGCGCTGGTTTAGGCGGCGACGGCAGCAGGGGCAACCGCAGGCCTGAAGGCCGGCAGCTCGGTTTCAAACAGGTTGAGCAGGAGGTCAACGTTTTCAGGCTGGCTGTTGTAACCCATCAGGCCGATCCGCCAAACCTTGCCCGCCAAGGCGCCCAAGCCTCCACCTACCTCAATTCCATGCTTGGTGAGCAGGTGCTGAGAGAAGGCTTTGCCATCAACTCCTGCGGGGATGCGCACTGTGGTGAGGGTGGGTAGGCGCAGGGCTGCTGGGGCATGCAGCTCCAGCCCGAGGCCTTCGAGCCCAGCCCAGAGGCACTCGGCATTGCTGCGGTGGCGGGCCCAGGCTGCCTCCAGCCCTTCCTCGGCAAGCAGGCGCAGGGCTTCGCGCATGCCGAAATTCATATTTACTGGCGCCGTGTGGTGGTACACCCGATCGCTGCCCCAGTACTGATTCAGCAGGGTGACGTCCAGGTACCAGTTGGGAACCTTGCCCGCCCGGGCCATCATTTTCGCCTCGGCTCGCGGGCCCATGGTGAAGGGACCAAGACCAGGAGGACAGCTGAGGCCCTTCTGGCTGCAGCTGTAGGCCAGATCCACCTTCCATTCATCGAGGTAGAGGGGCACCGCACCAAGGGAGGTGACCGTATCAAGCAAAAGCAGACAGTCGTGCTGACGGCAGAGATCGCCGATGCCCTCCATGGGCTGGCAGATCCCGGTGGATGTTTCGGCGTGGACGATGGCCAGAATTTTGGGCCGATGGGTGGCTACGGCGTTCTCGAGTTCCGCCAGGCTGAAGGCTTCCCCCCAGGGCTTCTCGATCGTCACGACATTGGCCCGGTAGCGACCGGCCATGTCGGCCAGACGCAAGCCGAAATAGCCCTTGACGGCCACCAAAACGGTGTCTCCAGGCTCAATCGTGTTGGCCAGGCTGGCTTCCATGGCCGCACTGCCGGTGCCGCTCATTGGAATGGTGAGGCGGTTGTCGGTCTGCCAGGCGTAGCGGAGCAGCTCCTGCACCTCACCCATCAGCTCGACGTAGAGGGGGTCGAGGTGCCCAATCGGCATTCGGGCCAGGGCCTGAAGCACGGTGGGATGGGCGTTGGAGGGGCCAGGACCGAGCAGCAAGCGATCCGGCGTGTCTATGGGGACCAGCGTGCGGCGATGGGCTGAATTAACTGGTGGCAGCACGGGCAGGGGAACCAAGACCAGGATGGAGCGTGTAAATCGAGCTTAAGCAGCAATTCCTGGGCCTAGCGGGCCCGCAGATTGGTGGTACCAAGACCACGGCAGAGATGGTCAAAGGGGGCCCGTACCACTGCCGCGGATGCCACACCGGCCTCGAGCAGCATCTCGCAAACCACATCAGCCATCAAGGCAATGCTGCGCACGGTGGGGCCAGTCGGCACGCCAAGACTCTTGTAGGTGTCGTCGAGACCATTCAGCACCCGCTCGTTGAGGATCGATGCGTCGTCGGCGATCAGGGCATAGCTGGCAAAACGCAGGAAGTAATCCATGTCCCGCAGGCAAGCCGAAAGGCGCCTTGTGGTGTAAGCGTTGCCACCGGGCAGGATCAGCTCGGGATCAGCAAGCCAGAGGCGCTGGGCCGCCTCGCGCACAATGGCCGCAGCCTCACGGTTGATCAGCTCCACCGCAGCCAGGCGCACGCTGGATTCGGAGTAGTAGGTGCTGATGCGGTCGATCGCATCGCGGTCTAAATAGCGGCCGAGCTGGTCATAACGGCCAATCAGACCAGTGATGGCATCGCGCATGGCGGAATCAAATCGACGCACCTACAACGAAAACTAGCACTCACATTCCGCCAAATCCCAGGCCAGGGGTGGGTTCTGGGGAAGTTGACAGAAACGGTTACGCAATCCTCGCCGTCAGCTTGGTTACAGGCGATACCAATTAGCGTCCAGCCGATCCGTACGGTCCGGCGACGCCGCAACCGGTCGGCACCCATCCTTCTTGTTCGTAATGGCCCAAACAGCCCAAGACGTCCTCCGTCAGATCCATGAGGAGGGAATCGAGCTGATCGACCTCAAGTTTGTCGACTTGCATGGCAAGTGGCAGCACCTGACGGTCTGCCGCGACCTGATCGATGAGGCCTCCTTCAGCGATGGCGTTGCCTTTGACGGCTCCTCGATTCGGGGCTGGAAGGCGATCAACGAATCGGACATGGCGATGGTCCCGGACCCCAACACCGCCTGGATTGATCCCTTTTACAGCCACAAAACCCTGAGCCTGATCTGCTCGATCCAGGAGCCTCGCAGCGGCAAGCCCTATGGCCGTTGCCCCCGGGCCTTGGCCCAGAAAGCCCTCAACTATCTCGGTTCCACCGGTATCGCCGACACCGCCTACTTCGGACCGGAACCTGAATTCTTTGTCTTCGACGACGTCCGCTACAGCTCAGGCAGCGGCAGCAGCTTCTACAGCGTCGATTCAGTTGAAGCCCCTTGGAATAGCTCCCGCCTCGAGGAGGGCGGCAACCTCGCCTACAAGATTCAGTTGAAGGAGGGTTACTTCCCGGTCGCCCCCAACGACACCCTTCAGGACATGCGCACGGAGATGTTGCTCACCATGGGCAGCCTGGGGGTGCCGATTGAAAAGCAGCACCACGAGGTGGCAACGGCCCAGCATGAGCTGGGAATCAGGTTTGCCGAGCTGATCAGCGCAGCCGACAACGTGATGATCTACAAATACGTAGTGCGCAACGTTGCCCGTAAGTACGGCAAGACGGCCACCTTCATGCCCAAACCCGTGTTTGCCGATAACGGCAGCGGCATGCACGTGCACCAGAGCCTATGGAGAGGCGGCAATCCTTTGTTTTTCGGCGAAGGCACCTACGCCAACCTTTCCCAGACTGCCCGCTGGTACATCGGTGGCCTGCTGAGGCACGCCCCAAGCTTCTTGGCTTTCACCAACCCCACCACCAACAGCTACAAGCGCCTGGTACCCGGATTTGAAGCGCCGGTGAACCTGGTGTATTCCCAGGGCAACCGCTCCGCCGCGGTGCGCATTCCGCTAACGGGGCCGAACCCCAAGGCAAAGCGCCTGGAGTTCCGCTCCGGCGATGCCTTGTCCAACCCCTACCTCGGCTTCGCGGCCATGTTGATGGCCGGCATCGATGGCATCAAGAACCAAATCGACCCGGGCGATGGCACCGATGTTGACCTGTTCGAGCTCTCCCCAGAGGAATTGGCCCGCATCTCCACTGTGCCGGCTTCACTGAATGGTGCCCTTGAGGCCCTCGATGCAGACAAGGATTACCTGCTAGCTGGTGGCGTCTTCACCGAAGACTTCATCAACAACTGGATAACCCTTAAATACGAGGAGGTGCAGCAGCTACGCCAGCGGCCCCACCCCCACGAGTTCGTGATGTACTACGACGCCTGAGCAGGCGCCGGTGGGCAATAACGCAGGTGGGCGATCGCGCTTGCCTGCAGTTGCTTTGCCCGGGCCTGGCGCCTGGCCCAGGCCTGGAGCTGATGCAGGGCGTCCCCGGCGGGGTTGGGATCGTGGTGCTGGGTTATCTGGGCCAGTTCGGCGCCGTGGAGGCGGCTTTCGCGGGCGTGCAACAGGCTCCAGGTTTGAAATTCAGGATCAGCATGCTGGCTGTGCAGGCGGGTCATGGTCATGGCGTGCGTCCCTTTCTCTGAATCCATTCTGCAGGCTTTTTGGTAGCGGTTGCTACTAAATAGCCAGGGCTTCACAGCTCTTCAGCAATCGCGGTGTGAGTTCAAATTCGCTGAAATGGTTGCAAGCCATTGCCTCGCCATGCCGGATCAGCTCACAAAATTGGCCTACCAAACCATGCAGCAGGGCAGGGCGCTGCTGGGGGTAACCCATAAGGAGGTGAGTACCAAGCTGATGGGGTTGCTAGCTCCAGATGGCACCCCCAAAACCGTGCCAATCCCGCCTGAGTTGCTGGGCAGCCTCAGGCAGGCGATGGCTTCATTGCACGAGCGCGACTGGCAGGAAGCGGAACAGGGCCTTTACCCGCCATCCCTGCTGTTCGATGCCCCCTGGCTTGATTGGGCGAGTCGCTATCCCCTTGTATGGCTGGACATGCCCAGCACTTGGACTCGGCGCAGTAAGCGCAACGTGCGCGATTTGCCCAGCAGCGTTGATCCAGATAACTACCCCGATTATTATCTTCAGAATTTTCACCATCAGACCGACGGCTACTTGAGCGATCACTCGGCGGCGCTCTACGACCTGCAGGTGGAAATTTTGTTCAATGGCACTGCCGACCCCATGCGGCGCCGGGTACTGGCTCCTTTGTTGCGGGGTATCAAAGCCTTCGCCGATCGGCCAGCCGGCCAGGTGCGTGTGCTCGACCTTGCCACCGGCACCGGTCGCACCCTGCGCCAGATCAGGGCGGCCTTGCCCAAGGCCCAGCTGGTGGGATTGGATCTTTCCAGCGCCTATCTGCGCCAGGCCAACAAATGGCTTAGCCAGCTGCCCGGTGAACTTCCCCAGCTAACCCAAGGCAACGCTGAGGCACTGCCCTTTGCCGACGCAAGTTTTCAAGCGGTCACCTGCGTTTTTCTGTTCCATGAGCTGCCGGGCGAGGCCCGTCAGAACGTGATCAATCAGGCCTACCGAGTGTTGGAGCCTGGTGGGGTTGTGGTTATTGCCGATTCGGTACAACTTGCTGATTCACCCCAATTCAGTGCCGTAATGGAGAATTTCCGACGGGTTTTCCATGAGCCCTATTACCGCGATTACATCTCAGATGACATCGGCGCCCGCCTTGCCCAGCTTGGCTTTGAAGGCATCACAGCCCAAAGCCATTTCATGACTCGAGTCTGGACTGCCCGCAAACCTCGCTAGCGCTTCAGGATCCAGGCCAGGAGCAGACCGGAGCTGGCCCAGCGCAGCCCACGCCAAAACAGCACCTCCTGGCGATAGGGGGGGGCTAGCTGCTCGGGCAGGGGATCTAGCAATCTCTGGGTAAGGGCAAGTCGCTGCCGTTGTCGCCGCTGGCTCACCCCAGAGCTCTTAGCCGTCAAAGATGCCTGGGTGAGCAACCCATCCAGCAGGTGCAGCAGGCGAATAGGTTGGCGCACCGGGTGGTGGCCCAGGGGTCGCGTCGGCATAGCCAGCTCCCAACAAGGCGTAACTGGCTTCAGGATGGAACCTCGTGCGTGTATGCGTCCAGTGCAAACCCCGTTGTCCAAGCAAAAAAGAAGCTGGCCAGAAGGCTCCTTGGAGGTTGCTGTCGCCTTACAGCGACATCTGGCAATAGGTGATCGGGATTGGCACGCCTTCAAGTCCCAACGCCCCCGGCGTGGCGCCGAGCAGCTTGCAGCAGCCCTGGTGTTGCTGCTTAGGGCCGATGATCCCGGGGCACCTCAAAGCTCGGACGCCCGCCGCCAGGCCATCGAGTTGGTTGAGCATGGGCTCGGCTGGCTCAAGGCGGAGCTGAGCGATCCTGGTTGCCCCAGCCATCGACCGGCGCCAGCAACGACGCTCGCTGCCGACTGACTGCCAGTTGCAACCGGTTGCCACGGCTACTCCAGCGCACGTCATCGAAGCAGTGATGAATCAGGAACAGCCCCCTACCGCTGGAGGCATCCAGCTGCTCAGGCAGGCTGGTGCTGCGAGCCGCTGGGGGAACTCCAGCTCCCTCGTCCTGTACCTGCCACACCAGCCAGTTGGGGGTCTCAATGCGGCGCACTCTCAAGCATTTGGCTGGGTCGCAACCGTTGCCATGGCGGACCGCATTGACCAGTGCTTCTTGCAGGCCAAGCTGCACCTGACCCTGAAGCCGTAGGCAGCGAATGGGCTCAATCAATAGCTCCAGCAGCGGTGCAAGCTGCAGCGTTGAGGGCGTGATGTAGTCCGACCAGCGCAAGGCCATCGGGCTTAGGTACGCGGGTGCCGTTTTGACCATACGCCGCTGCCTGCACCCTGGCTCAGGCCTTGATCCGCTGTTGCAGAGCTGGGTGGTTGAGCAGGGCATCCATCAGCCGCACGCCGCGCAGTTGATTGACAAGGGGCATGTGGCCCTCAGGGGCCTCAATGGACCACTGAAAGGAGCCGGGATAGCGCGTCCAGCGGCCAGCATCCTTCCAGGCCAACTTGGGCCAGAGCAGCTCCCAGCGGCCATTGCAACTGCGCAGCAACTTGCCCTGCACCGAGAAGCCAAAACGACCGCGTGAAAAACAGACCCAGAGCCGATCGAGGCTGTCTAGGTCGGCGGAGGCGATCGGCGGTACCTCGCTGTAGTACACGTAACCGCGGCGTACGGCTTCTGGGCCGGCCAGCTCCCGCAGCAAGGCGCTTGTGAGACGATCGGCCTCTTCAAATTGCTGGGCCATCAGGGCTCGTTGCAGGGGTGCGTAGTCCAGGCCACGGGCCGACACCGTGGCAAGCCAGCCGTCGGGGTAGCGGGCCAGAAACTCTTCGCGCAGGCCATCCTGTTCATCGAGCAGGAGCTGAATTAAAAAACCAGCTGCCCAGTCATCTCCGGTGGCATCAACGCCGGCCAGATGGTCTGGGATTAGGGGCCGCAAGGCATCGCTCTGCTGCTGCAGGGTGGCCAGCAGGGCACGCCTTTGACGGGGATTGCCGACTTGAAAGCGCTCAAGCAGAGCCCTAGGGCTGGTGCCGGTAGTGGCGGTGACCGGAGGTCCGGAAAGCATGGAAATGGAAGCCGTGCCCGAAGCAGTGCCAGCGTGGCCCACTATGTCAGCTGAGATCCTCAACAGTGATGCAGGGCGCCACGGTGACTTTCAGGAAAGTTGTCACTCCTTGGCTGCCATTCAGGCGGCCTTGATTAAGGGTAGCGCCATGAGCGGATCGGGCTCTTCTGTTGGCTTGTTTATCCACACTTCTGCCGGTTGACTCCAGCAGCGGGTGGCACCGCTCCAGCGAGTTGGATTGGCCTGGCGGGCGGCCTCGTAAACCTCGGCTCGCTGCTGGCAAATGGCCTTAGCTGCTCCACTGTGGCGCTGGTGGGGCGTGACGAACTTGATGCCGCTGTGGCGGTGCCGGTGGTTGTACCAATCCACAAATGCAGCTACCCATTCGCAGGCCTCCTCTTTGGTGGCGAATGGCCGGCTGGGGTAGTTGGGACGGTACTTAAGCGTTCGGAACAGGGATTCCGAGTAGGGGTTGTCGTTTGAGACCCTTGGCCGGGAAAAGGATCTGAGCACGCCCATCTCCTCCAGCCGTGATTCCAGCGTGGC
>NZ_JBSYHW010000024.1:0-35890 GCF_056108345.1 Cyanobium sp. NIVA-CYA 375
CTCTGACAGAAGGTTTCAAAGAGTGCATTCAGAAATTTCTTTCCTCTTGACTTTCCCGAATCCCAGATCCGGTCGCGCTCGCCTCTCCCATCGGCACACCAGCCCCTGTTCCCTCGTGAGAAGGCAACAAAAGCCAACCAACAGGCGCGTCACGCTTTGTTTCTTTTTGACGGGACCTCACACCTTCACTGCTATTTCCGTCACTAGCTGATCTCTCAGCTAAAAAATCAAAGCTCCAACACCCTCCCTCTCAGGCGGCGCAGGCTCCCTTGATCCGTGACGCAGTGAAAGCGTCAGTTCCTAAACTTTTTAGTTGTCCAGGTGCTTCCGCCTCCTCCCCCTCTCGGGAGTTCTCGGCGGAACGTCGCCTCTCAGCGACTCAGAAAACTTACAACACCGTCGGCTCTCGCCTCCTCCGTCGTAAGCCTGCTCGCTTTCGGGGCTTCCCCCTTGCGCGCAGTCCAAAAACATATCACCCCAGTTGCCCTTATGGCAAGGACCCAGCCACCAGCGCATCGGCCCAGGGCATGAAACGGGCCAAGGTTTCCGGACGATCGGCTGCCAGCACTGGAAAATCGGCTGCTGACAAATCGGAACCAGCATCGATCGACTCCGGTGATCGCACCAGCCAGCGGATCGGGCAGTCCAACTCGCTGAGCACCAACCACGCTGCCGCCAGATCCCAGATCTTGGGCGTGGCCTCGAGGGCTGAGATCGTTTGCCCCATCGCCACACTGACAAGATTGAGGCTTGCCACCCCAAGCAAACGGATTTTTCCAGGGAAGCGTTGATTGGGCAGCTTTTGAAGCACTCCTATCGAACGGCTACATAAGGAAGCGCAGCCTGCAGGGTGGCTCTGCCCGGAGGGAGCCAGCAGGGGGCGACCATTACGCCAGGCGCCCTGACCGCGAATGGCCACGATGCGCTGCCGCAGGGGTGGCACATCCAGCACGGCCAGCACGGGACGACCCGCCTCAAAACGCGCTATCGAAATGGCCCAGTAGGGAATCCCAGCAGCAAAATTAGTGGTGCCATCCAGGGGATCAACCACCCAATAAGCAGATGTCTTAGGCACTGCTTTGTTGCCTTCCTCGCTCAGCACCCCTTCACCGGGAAACAAGCGCGCCAATCCTTCAACCAGGGTCGCATCACTCCAGCGGTCACAGGCGGTGATCAGACTGCCGTCTGATTTGAGGTCGGAGGCCATATGGCCGAAATCGGCCCGTTGCCTTTCAGCTACACGATCGATCAGCTCAACTAGGCCTGGATTGAGGTCTGGGGGGAAAAGCACTGGGGGTTCTGGGTTCATCCGAGCTCTAGGGCCAGCACCTTGCTGAGGCTGCGACCGGTATCTTCCCTGAACTGGCGGAGGTTGAGGCGCCGAAGCAACACCAGAGCACCAAAAGCCACCAGCACCTCCACGCATAAAACCAGCGCGTAGGGGAAATACACTGACGGCGCTAGCTCAAGAGCCTGCTGAAGATAACGGGCTAGATCAAGCAGGCCACCACCGAGCACTTTGCCCAGAGCGCGGGACAGTGCCTGCGCAAGGCCCCACACGCCTACGAAGGTGCCGGCAGCTTCAGGCAGGGTTAGGTCCAGCATCAGCACCAGCGCACTATTGGTGCCAATGCCAGCGGCCAGGCCAAACAGCAGCATGACGAACTGCAGCACCGGCACGTGGGGCTCTAGACCAGCCAGAGCAAGTAAAACCAGGCTGGCCAAGATCAACTGGCAACCCAAGCGAGCAGTAACCAGCTTGCCTAAACGGGGCACGATCCAAAACCCAGCCAGCAGCAACCCTGTCAAAGTTCCCATGCCCCAAATGGCGTTCAGTGATGCCGTTGCTGCAATCGGCATGCCGAACACGTCTGCTGCGTAGCTCTCGAGAATGGGGTCCTGAAGAAATAATCCCAGGGTGAAAAACACCAGAAAGGAGAAAAACACCAGCACCTGACGACTGGAGCTGACTAGGGCCCAAGCCTGGGCCAGGGTGATGGCATCCTCTCGGCGCACGCTGCTCGAAGGCTGGACAAGTTGCTGCTGCCTGCCTGGCTCGAGCCCAACGGTGGCCACGACCGTGAGAACAAGTACAAATGCAATCACCCGAATCATGAAGCCCAGCAACACCGGCTCCAAGACGGCAGGATCGGTGATGCCATCAAGACTGCGAAGGCTCAGACTGATGGAGATCGCCCCGATCACGATGCCAACGGTAAGCAGACACCAAATCAGTCCCACAGCCCTGGGCCGTTCGGCCTCGCTGGTGCGATCAATGACCAGAGCGAGATAGGGCGTGGTGGCCAGGGAAATCGCCAGCCCATAAAGGGCAAACAGCCCGCAAAGTCCAGCGATCCCTAGAGCCAACTCAGGCTGCGAAGCAGCTTCAAGCAGGCGCCCCACATGAAAAATCAGGGGGATGGAAAGCACTGCCAATCCACAAAACAGGGCCGTGCCAAGCCATATATATGGAAGCCGATGACGCCCCCCCCAGGGATGGGAGTCAGAAATTTGGCCGAACAACACCCGCGAGGGAGCTACAAATTGCTCGAATGCCAACGCCCCACCAACCAGTAAACCGGGAAAATGGAGCTCGCTCAGCATGATCCTGTTGAGCAAACCGGCAAAGATGACGGCCAGGCAACCCAGGCATCCCTGAAACAACCCCAACCTCAAGGTATGGAGCAACCCCAGGGATGGGGGCTGGCCTGAAGGGGACGTCACCACGTCGTCAGACGGCTCCCTGGGCTGCGGCCTGACAGGCCGGGATTAGGGGGGTGGGTTCAACGGGAACATCGGAAGAGCCAGCAGGCTTATTGGCCGGTAGAGACTGGGGAGTGCAGCCAGCTACTTGATCGAGGCCCGTGCGGCGGCGTAACTCGGCTAGGCGCTTGTTGTAATCAGTGATGGAATTGGAATAGCGCACCTCTGCCTGGGTGAGATCTCTCTGGTTATCAACCACTTCACGCTGGGTGGTTACCCCTGCTTGGAAGCGCAGGCGGGCCAGCCGCAAGGATTCGCGTGCCGAGATAACTTCTCTTGAAGTAGTAACAATGTTGCGGTTATTCTTCTCTAGCTCATAAAAACTAGTTTCCACCTCTAGGCGAATTCCGTCGCGGCGTTGTGCAAAGCGAAAGGAGTTCTCTTGAGCAGCTTGTTTGCCTTGGCGAGATTGGGCAGCCGCCGCACCGCCGTCAAAGAGGCGCCAGCTCAAGTTCAAGCCGATGGAAGTGTCGTAATTGCTGCCCTCAGCTCCCGGCTGCGAAACAATAACGGGGTCATTACCGTTAAAAACATTGCCAGAAAAACCCGCAAAGATGTTTAGAAAAGGTTGAACGGCGCCCAACGCTGCGTTTGCCTCACTATTTGCGATGGAAATATCAAGCAAGGCCTGATCCAACTCCTCACGGAAGGTATAGGCCGCAACAATGCTCTCCTGCAAAGAGGGCTGCCAGATACCAAATACTCTTGCAGGGTCCTTGGCAGTGGGGGTTACGTTCTGCGGCAAGTCCAGCAGAGCCGCCAGGCTGCGGCGAGCAATCGCCTGGGCTGCAAGAGAATTGGTGAGGAGTTGCTGGTCACGGGAAAGCTGGGTTTCGGCCTCGAGAACTTCAAGCTTGGTGGCCACACCAGCTTGAAAGCGTGCCTTGGAATCCCTCAGGCTCACGATCGAAGCCCTCACAGACTCCTGACCAATACGGACTTGATCATCTGCCTGCTGCAAATCGAAATAAGCAGAAGCGGTCTGCAACCGCAGATCCCGTAGAGCAATTACGTATTGAAACTTAGCCTTCTCAAATTGATCCCGCGCCGCCGCGATAGATGGCACGCGCTGAGGATTAATCAGTGACCACTGAGCCCTGAGGGCTGCCCCAAAATCCCAGCGGTCGGTGGATTGGTTCTGAGCGTCACCATTGCTAGCCACAGACCTTGCTTGTCCTGTGGTGAAGCCCGGCGCAGAGGCTGCCTCAAGATTTATATTTGGATACCACTGGGCAATCTGGGCCCGCAGATTGCTCTGGGCTTGATCCACCTGGCTGGCAATCGCCTTGAGGTCGGGGTTGTTGACCTCGGCCAGGTTTTCGACCTCAACCAATCCTAGGGGTCGAAACTCAGTAATTTGCACTTGCTCCGGCTTAACCGGCAAGGCCAGGGAGGCCGGGGCAGGCAGGGTCTCAAGCCCTGGCGCCAGCTTGGTAGCTGCAGGGGTCACCAGAGTTGGATTTACACGCGGGCGATAGCCCCGCAGCTTGGTAGTCGAATTACCCCGAAGCGCTTCTGGAGCCAAGGGCAAGGCAGCCGCCGGTTGGGCAGGGGCAGGGGCTGCCGTTTCCTGAGCCTGCGCAACAAAAGACAGCGTCGGCGCTGCTAGCAGGCCTAGCAGGGCTAAGCGCAAACTGAAAAATGTCACCCAAACCTATCTCAACTCCTTAATCTTAAGGAACTTGTGGAGTGATGGCAAAACATGAGGCCACAAGATCGTCCGCACCCTGCAGCAGCTGCACCGGCACCGGCAACTGGGCCTCGAACTCAGCCAAGGTGAGGTCGTCGAGGAATACCGGTTCGCCCTGGCGCAACATCACCGCCGGCAACAGCAAGGCCTCGCCCAAATCCAAGCCAGCCAGGCCGTTCAGTAAGTCCGAACCTGTCAGCAGACCCGTGACCACCTGCTCCTGACCCCAGTAGGGGCTAGGCAGGCCATGCAAAATCAACTCCAGACCGTCCACCGCATTGAGCCTGGCCACCACCGGCTCAAGGGCTTTGGCTACCAGCTGGCCCACCACCCAGCTCAGCCGCCGCGGCCTGGCCAAGGCCTTGGGTAACTCCCGGGTAGCGCGCTCAAGTGCCTCAAGAAAGGCGCGAATACTGCCCACGCCGTTTTCCTGCTGGGGCAGATCTTCGTAATCCGCCCGGGGAGGGAGCGGCAGCCCCGCCATCAGATACCACTCATCAGACAACCAGACGAAACGACTGCCCAAATCCCGCTGAAAGTGCTGCTGCAGGGGCTCCACCAAGGCGATTACCTGGCGGGCGGCCTGGCAATCGACGGGCACGAGAGCATCGCCGTCGGGACGAAAACGGGTAAGCCCCACGGGCACCACTGCCACGGAGAGCACCGCCGGCCAGTCGCCACCGCCAAAGGCGGCCAGGTCCTGCAAGGTGCGAATTAGGGCGGGGCCATCGTTAAGGCCTGGGCACACCACCACCTGGGCATGGATCTGCAGATCGCGCTGGGCAAACCAGCCCAACTGATCCAGCAACAAGGCCGCCCGTGGGTTAACCAATAACCGGCTGCGTAGCTCAGGATCGGTGGCATGGACGGAAACGAACAGGGGCGAGAGCCGCTGTTCCTCAATCCGCTGCCAATCAGCGGCGCTGAGATTTGTGAGTGTTAAATAGGAGCCGTAAAGAAAACTGAGACGATAATCGTCGTCTTTTAAATAGAGGCTGCTGCGGCGACCCGGTGGCTGCTGGTCGATGAAGCAAAACGGACAGGCATTGTTGCACTGCTTGAGGCCATCGAATAGGGCTTCGGTGAATCCCAGGCCCAAGCCCTCGTCGAGATCCTTCTCCAACTCGACCGTATGCAGTGATCCATCGGGATCTTCCACCTCCAGGGTGAGCTCTTCCTCTCCCACCAACATCTGAACATCGATCAGATCTCGTGGGCGCTTGCCATTAATGCTGAGCAGACGATCGCCTGGCTGGAAGCCCAACTCCTCAGCGATCGAACCAGGTTCCACCGAGGCGACCACGGCAGGGGCCGGCAAGCGCACCGCCCCTGGGGAGCTGCCATCGAGGGCAGCCAGGGCAATCCCCGCAGAGGGCTCATTCCACACGGCGTCAGGCGCTGCTGAGGGTTCAGGCTGCCATCCTGGCGCCAAGCCAAATCAAAATGCCTACCCCAAAGACCAGGCGATAGGCGACGAACACCCAAGTGCTGTTCGTTTGCAGAAAACGCAGCAACCAGGCAATCGCCAACCAAGACACCACCGCAGCAGCAACGATGCCCACAAGCAGGGGCACCGCACCACCACCGGCTGGAGCACTGAATGCCTCCTTCAGTGACACAAGGCCCGCCAGGGTGATTGCCGGAATGCCCAACAAAAAGGAGAAGCGGGCGGCGGCCGGTCGCTGCCAGCTGTCAAACAAGGCCGCAGTGAGGGTGCTGCCAGAGCGGGAAACGCCTGGCACCAGAGCGAGGGCCTGGGCCAGGCCGACCCAAAGACCGTCTCGGGGCTGCACGTCGGCGAGCTCGCGGCGACGGCTACCCACTAGCTCGGCCAAGGCCAACAGCAAAGCCATCACGATCGACACGACCGCAATCGAGGCCATGCTGCGTAGCGGCGAGTTGTCGTAATCAGGCACCCAAAGCTTTAGGGCCAAACCGGCAAAAACAATTGGCAGGGTGCCGAGGGCAATGGCGACCCCCATGCGAGCAGAGGGTTCGCCCCACTGACCGTGGCGGCAGGCCCGGCCCACGCCTCGCAACACTTCAGCCAGGTCTGAACGGAAATAAGCCAGCACCGCCGCGATGCTGCCCAACTGAATCACCGCCGTAACCGCTACCCCCGGATCGCCCCAGCCGAGTAACACCGGCACCACCTTGAGGTGGGCGGTGCTGCTGATCGGCAAAAACTCCGTCAATCCCTGCAACACCCCCAACACCAGGGATCGGAAGCAGGCTTCCCAGAAATCGATCTCCGCAACGGGCAGGTTTGGCATGGCGGCGAACAACATCGCAGGCACTACAGGCTGCAGCGACCCTATGGCGCGCCAGTCCGTTCCACCCCTTAAGGTTGCTCATCTTTCTTCACATCTTCCTGGTGGTCGGGGCTCCTAGTAACACAATCGCCCCGGCAGTCCTTCCGGCTCTACCTCCGTTACGGATGTGGCTACAGGTCTGCCGCAACCCCGGGCTGAGTCTTATCAGCGGCGTACTGGTAACCCTGCCGGTGTTTCTGCAGGCACCTTGGGTGCGGTTGGCCCCCTTCAGTGCGGCCATGTTCACGGTGCCTTTACTAGGGCTTGCTCTGGCTCTGAGCCAGCACTCCAATCCCCGCACCCGTAAGGCCGGGGAATTGCTAGTGGGTTTCTGCGGCAGCTGGTTGGCAGGGAGCCTTTTTTGGGGCTGGTGCCGACTCCATCCGGTATGGCATCTTCCAATTGAAGCCTTTGCCCTGCCGCTGGCCTTAACCGGACTCCAGAGCCGCTGGAAAGTTGCCTGCGGTTTTTATCTCGGCTCCCTGCTGGGCACAGCAGCCACTGATGTGGCAATAGCCGCCACCGGGCTGATGGCCTCCTGGCCCCAGATCCTCAGCGCTAGCAGCGCCGAGGCGCCCCTGCTTTTGCAGGCTGCCGCCCAGCAGGTTCTGGCCCCACAAGGTCTGGTCTTTGTTGTGTTCAGCGGTGTCGTGCTGGTTCAAATTTGCCGCTGGCTCTGGGGTCTTGGAGAGGTGGGACGCATAGCCAGTGCCGCTCTGACCACAACCTTGGCGGTAGATGGGCTTTTCCTACTGGCTGCCCTTGTGGCACCCAGCCTCAGCGGCCTGATCTGAAGAACTGCAAATCCTGCCGAAATACTGGTAGAGATTCCGGCATGGCTCTGTAGCGTTGGGATTCCGGTGACTGATGTCGCCTCCCTTCCCGTAGTTCAACGGAGTGTCGTGATGAAACGGCTGCTTGCCTGGCTGATGAGTGGGGTTGTGCTGACTGGCCTCTTGATCACATTGCTGATTCCAGCCCCCGCCTTCGCCGCTGATCGGCGCAACCTGGTTGACGACAAAATCGCCGAGCGGGCCGGCAAGGTAGATCTGAACAACTGTTCCGTGCGCCGCTTCCAGGACTATCCCGGCATGTATCCCACCCTGGCCGGCAAAATCGTCCTAGGAGGTCCCTACGCCAGCGTCGACGACGTCCTGAGCCTCGACCTGACCGATCGCCAAAAAGAACTGTTCAACAAGTACAAGGACAACTTCACCGTCACCGAAGCCTCGATCGCCCTCAACGAAGGCGACGATCGCATCAACGACGGCCAGTACCGCTGAGCCCTAAGCTCACTTCCGCTTGAAAGCCGTCGGGCCTTCCGGCGGCTTTTTTAGTGCCGGCCTTTGTCGGGTGTCTTCAGCCGCCATGGCAGAGCAGTCCTGGGATGTGGTGGTTGTCGGCAGCGGAGCCGCCGGGCTGATGGCCTGCCTCGAGCTGCCCCACCATCTGCGGGTGCTGTTGCTGAGCAAAGACAACGATCTCAGCAGCACCCCTCGATCAGCCAGCCGTTGGGCCCAAGGGGGTATAGCCGCGGTGACACTGCCCAACGACAGCTTTCAGAGCCACATCGACGACACCCTGATGGCTGGGGGTGGGCTCTGCGATCGGGCAGCGGTGGAGCTGCTGGTGCATGAAGCTCCGGCCTGCGTGGCGCGCCTGCTGGAGCTGGGCATGGCCTTCGACCGCGACGGCGAAAATCTGAGCACAACTCTGGAAGCCGCCCACAGCCACCGGCGGGTGCTGCATGCCCAAGACCGCACTGGCGGCGCCCTGGTGGAGGCCCTGGAACGGGAGGTCTTGCTGCGACCCCAGCTCGAACAGCGCAAGGGGGTGGTGGCATTGCAGCTCTGGTTGGAGCAGGGCTGCTGCGTGGGCTTAGCCGTGCTCGAGGGCAACCGACTCCACTGGCTTGCGGCCCGGGCGGTGGTGCTGGCCACTGGTGGTGGTGGCCACCTTTTCGCCCACACCACCAATCCCAGCCTGGCGAGCGGCGACGGGGTGGTGATGGCCTGGCAAGCCGGCGCAAAACTGCGAGATCTGGAATTTGTGCAGTTTCATCCCACGGCCCTGATGCTGCCTGGTGCGCCCCACTTCCTGATCTCGGAGGCGGTGCGCGGCGAAGGGGCCCGCCTGGTGGACGGGTCGGGGGGCAGCCCAGTGGCCCAGCTGCCGGGAGGAGATCTCGCCCCAAGGGATGTGGTGAGTCGCGCCCTGGCCCGAAGGATGCAGGCCCTAGATGTAGACCATTTGTGGCTTGATTTGCGGCCTGTGGGACTGCCGCGTCTGGAGCGCCAGTTCCCCACGATCCTGGGCCGTTGCCGCGAGCTCGGGCTGGAACCCACCCGAGAACCGATCCCAGTGGCCCCGGCCGCCCACTACTGGATGGGCGGCATCTGGACCGATCTCCAAGCCGCCACCAGCGTGCCTGGCCTCTATGCCGTAGGCGAAGTGGCCTGCACGGGCGTGCACGGGGCCAACCGGCTTGCCAGCAACTCCTTAATGGAGTGCCTGGTGTTTGCCCGCCAGCTCCGCACAATCGAGCTGGCGCCGGCCAGGCCAACCGGAGCCAACCAAGGGGAGCCGCCGACCACAACCCAGCTGCCCTTGCCCGCCAAAGAGAGCCTGGAGGCCCAGATCAGCGCCCTGCGGGATCTGTGCTGGCAGGTGGCGGGGGTAGAGCGCAATGGCCACTCCCTCGCGCCTGCCCTGCAGCAATTGCGGGGCCAGCGCAGGCAGCTCGAAGCCAGCCAAGCCTGGCGTCAACTACAAAACTTGGAGCCGGGACAGAGCGTCCAATTCGAATCGGCGGCGGTGCCCGCACTGCGACGACTGCAGGAGCTGCACCAACGGCTGGTGCTGGCCGAGCTGCTAATCGAAGCGGCCCTGTTTCGCACCGAGAGCCGGGGGGGACACCACCGCACCGATTCGCCCCACGCCCAGCCCTTTTGGCAGCGCCACACCGATCAACAGATGCACCAGCCCCCAAGCACCGCCCCTGTTCAGGGCACTGAACCGGAGTAACCGGAGAGCCGGGCGAGCTCAGCCAGGGGCTTCACACCGGAATCAAGCTTGCCGTTGATCTCCCAGGTGGGGAAGCCCTCAATTGCCTTGGTGTCGCACAGTGACTTCTGGCTGTTTTGGCCATCGGCGGCGCACTCAATCAGGTCCAACTTGGCGCTGGCTTCCTTGCCGAACAACTCCTTCTGCTCATGGCAATGGGGGCACCAGTAGGCCGTGTACATCACGGCGCCGATGCGGCTCAGGTGTTCTGCTAAGGCAACCGCCTCTGGACGGCTGGTGGCTACAACGACCGGAGGCGCCCCAGCCTCCCGCACCGCGGCGGGTCGATCAACGGAAGCAGCCCAACCCAAACCCAGCATGCCTACCAACAGGGCCACGATCACGGCCCGGAACAGCAGCTGGCCACTGTCTTCCCACTCCCCACCAACGAGGCTGATCACAAACAGGCTCAAGCTGAGAATCGCCGATAGGACGCAGAAGAAACAGAAGGCCTGAATCTTCAGAACCATCAGCCCCATCAACAACAGGCTGAAAACAGCCATGCCCGTACTCAGCAGCAGCAACACCCACCAACTGCGCTGGGCAAGGGCCGCCCGCGAGTCGCCGCGCAGCACCAGCGGCAGCACAGCAAGCAGCAACACCACCCCGTAGGCCAGCCAGCCAAACAAAGACAGGGGCTGGCCAAACAGGCTTCCCCAGGCGCTGTTCAACACCTTGTCGCAGCCCTCAGCGCCGCCAGGGCAACTCAGCGGACCGAGCAGACCCCATCGCTTCAAAGTGATTGCGCCGGTGTCGATGGCGCCGATGGTGGCTAAAACAGCCATGGCTACCCGGGCCCAGCGGCGGGCTGGATCACTGCGGCGCCGGCTGGAACTAAGGCGCTGGCTGAGGCGGGATGAGGTCACGGGTCGGAGCCCTGGCTGGCCTGATTGTGGCAGGAGCAAACCAGGGGTTAAGGGCGCCGTCGGCGTGCAACGTAGGCTGAATCCCTGCCCTGGCAAAACTGTGAACCAGGAAACCCACGCTCCTGCAGCCAAGCCCACCGTGGCTTTTGCCCACCTGGGCTGCGAAAAAAATCGCGTGGACACCGAGCACATGCTGGGTCTGCTAGCGGAGGCTGGCTACGGCGTCAGTGCCGATGAAAGCGATGCCACTCTGGTGGTTGTGAACACCTGCAGCTTCATCCAGGAAGCGCGCGAAGAGTCGGTACGCACACTCGTAGAGCTTGCTGAACAGGGCAAGGAACTGATCATCGCCGGCTGCCTGGCCCAGCACTTCCAGGAGGAGCTGCTCGAAAGCCTCCCCGAAGCCAAGGCAATCGTGGGCACCGGCGACTACCAACACATCGTCAGCGTGCTGGAACGGGTGGAGGCCGGCGAGCGGGTCAACCAGGTGAGCGCCAGCCCCACCTTCGTAGCCGATGAGCATCTGCCCCGCTACCGCACCACCAGCGAGGCGGTGGCCTATCTGAAGGTGGCCGAGGGCTGTGACTATCGCTGTGCTTTCTGCATCATTCCCCACCTGCGCGGCAATCAGCGCTCCCGCCCAATCGCCTCGATCGTCGCTGAGGCCCAGGCGCTGGCGGCTCAGGGGGTGAAGGAGTTGGTGTTGATCAGCCAGATCACCACCAATTACGGCCTTGATCTAGCCGGCAAGCCCCAGCTGGCTGAGCTGCTGCGGGCCCTCGGCGAAGTGGAAATTCCCTGGATCCGGGTGCACTACGCCTATCCCACCGGCCTCACCGAGGCGGTGCTGACTGCCTACCGGGAGGTGCCTAACGTGCTACCTTACTTGGACCTGCCTCTTCAGCACAGCCACCCGGACGTGCTGCGGGCCATGAACCGCCCCTGGCAGGCAGATGTGACCGCCGGTGTGCTGGGCCGCATCCGCGAACAACTGCCCGAGGCGGTGCTGCGCACTACCTTCATCGTGGGGTTCCCCGGCGAAACCGAAGAGCAGTTTCAGCACTTGTTGGATTTTGTTGCCGCACAAAAATTCGACCACGTGGGCGTGTTCACCTTCTCTCCAGAGGAGGGCACCCCTGCCGCGGAGCTACCGGATCAGATACCCCACGAGATCGCGCTGGACCGGAAAGACCGCTTGATGGCCCTACAGCAGCCGATCGCCGCCGCCCGCAACGCCGCCTGGGTGGGCCGCATCGTGGATGTGCTGATTGAGCAGGAGAACCCCAGCAGCGGCGAGATGCTCGGCCGCTGCGCCCGCTTCGCCCCCGAGGTGGATGGTGAAGTGCGGGTGCATCCAGGTGAGGGCGGACTTTGCGCAGCACCAGGCACCATGGTGCGGGTGCGCATCACCGCTGCCGACACCTACGACCTGATCGGCGAGGTGGTGGGCACCCGCAGCATGGGCGCTTGAGCTGGCGGCCGCATCAACGCACCACCTTTCTGGTTGCCTCAGGACTGAGCACAGCTGGATCCTTCGCAGGCCTCACGGCTAAGGGCTGGATCCTGATGGATGGCAGCGGCAATCCAATGGTGCTTGCCCTCCATTTCGCGGTGCTGGCCCTGCCTTCCCTGCTGGTAAGTGGGCCAGCAGGGGTTGCGACCGACAAGCTGGGCTGCGAAGCCGTGCTGATCCGCTCCCAATGGGGACTTTTCGCAGCCGGCATACTGGGAGCCGTTGCCATACCACTGAGCAGTGGTGACCTGCAGGTGGTCCTGCTGCTACTGAGCACGCTGCTGGTAGGCATCGCCAGTGCCTACGAACTCACGGCCCGCAACAAATATTGCGCCCTACTGGTGGAGGGTCCCCAGCAACTGGCTCCTTACCTCACCAGCTTTTCGGTGGTGTTCAACGTGGGCAAGCTGGTGGGGCCTCCCATAGGGGGCTGGCTGCTGGCCTGGACCGGCGCGGGCACGGCCCTGGCGATCGATGCCGCCACTTACTTGATCCCCATCGCTTCAGTGCTGTGGCTGCTCCACCCCAATAGGGGGCTGGAGCAGCGCAGCGTGGCTGGAGCCAGCAGTGGGCTCAGAGCCGCCTGGCGCGGCAGTGGTCCGGTGCTAAGGCACGTGTTGATCTACACGGCTCTGGCTTGTTTACTGGGCTTCTTCCACCCAGGCCTAGCCCCCTTGATGGCCCGGGATTTGCTGGGCCCCTCCCCCCAGGCCCTCGGCCTATTCACCAGCGTGTTGGCAGCAGGCAGCATCAGCGGCGGCCTTGTGCTGCAGCGTCACAGTCGCTGGTTGAGCCAGCGACCCGGCCTGCTGCTGGGAAGCTGCACCCTGATCACCGCAACAGCCCAATTAGCTATGGCCGCTTTCAGCAGCCCAGAAACGGTGGGAATAGGGCTGGCGGCCACCTTCGCCCTCGGGGCTGGAACCGCCAGCCTGCTGGCAGGGGTCAATTTGATCAGCCAGGTGGGCTCTTCGATGGCCATCCGGGGGCGCATGGCCGGGTTGGGCCAAATCGCCTTCCTAGGTGGGGGCGGCCTCAGCGGCCTGTTGGCAGCGGCCATGAGCCTGACGCTCGGGTTACAGGGAACCTTTGCCGTGCTGGGGGCGGCTGGCTTCGTCTTAGGCCTGCAGGAGCTGATCAGCCGCAGGGGCCTGAGACTCAAGCTCAAATCAGTTTGATGCCGCGCAGCACGATCGATGCGGCAATGGCAACGGCCAGCCCACCACCAAACAAACCCAGGTAAATTGCGGCAGCCATGGCAGGCCATCATTGAAGGTGAAGCCATTACAGCAGAAAGCAGGCTGCCTTCAGCATTTCCGTAGACCTCCTAGGCTCTCAGTTACTAACACCGCATAGCTGCGCAAAAAAGCGCCCTGGTTCTCCCCGGTCATCAACCCAGTTCCGCTGATTGCATGCGCACTCTCTTCGTTTACCCAGAGTTCCCGAAAACTTTCTGGAGCTACGAAAAAATCCTTGAGTTGATCGATCGCAAGGTGCTTTTGCCGCCCTTGGGTCTGGTCACAGTTGCCGCCCTGCTGCCCCAGTCATGGGAAATGAAGCTGGTTGACCGCAACGTGCGCGAGGTCAGCGAAGCCGAGTGGGACTGGGCCGAGCTGGTGGTGATTTCCGGAATGATCGTGCAGAAGGCCGATATGGCCACTCAGATCGGCAAAGCCAAGCAGCGCGGTATTCCCGTCGCCGTGGGCGGTCCTTTTGCCAGTTCCACCCCAGATGCACCCGAGCTCGAACTGGCGGATTACAAGATCCTCGACGAGGGTGAAATCACCCTGCCAATGTTCATCGAAGCCATTGAGCGGGGTGAGAGCCATGGCCGCTTCAGCTCTGATGGCGTCAAACCTGATGTAACTGGAACGCCGATTCCACGCTTTGACTTGCTTGAACTGGACGCCTACTCCGAGATGTCGGTGCAGTTCTCCCGAGGCTGCCCCTTCCAATGTGAGTTCTGCGACATCATCGTGCTGTACGGGCGCAAACCTCGCACCAAGAACCCTGAGCAGCTAGTAGCTGAGCTGCAATGCCTCTACGACTTGGGCTGGCGCCGCTCGGTGTTCCTGGTAGATGACAACTTCATCGGCAACAAGCGCAATGTCAAATTGCTGCTGCCGCTTTTGCGCCAATGGCAGATTGACCACGGCTTCCCCTTCAGCTTCGCCACCGAAGCCTCAGTGGATTTAGCGGCGGACGATGACTTGATGCAAATGATGGTGGAATGCCGCTTTGAGAGCGTCTTCCTCGGCATCGAGACTCCCGACGAATCAAGCCTGGAAACTGCCGGTAAATTACAAAATACCCGCAGCTCCCTAGTGGATTCTGTCAACAAAATCACCTCCTACGGGTTGCGGGTGATGGCTGGTTTCATCATCGGATTCGACGGTGAGAAAGAGGGCGCGGGCGGCAGAATCGTTGAGTTTGTGACCCGCACTGGCATTCCCCACGCCATGATGGGCATGCTTCAGGCCCTTCCAAATACAGCTCTTTGGCATCGCCTCGAGAGAGAAGGTCGCTTGATCGAAGGCAAGGCAGCTGCAAAAGGGGTCAACCAAACCAACTTGCTTAACTTCGAGCCCACCAGGCCGATTCGCGACATCGCCAATGAGTATGTGGACGCCTTCGGCGCCCTTTATGAGCCAAACGCTTTCATTGATCGCGTTTATTCCTACTTCCTGAAACTGCCACCCCAACAATGGAAGAAGTTGGTTGTTCCTGGCAGCCGACCGCCCAAGCCGACCAGCTGGGTTGATCTGCGCGCTTTAGGAATCATTCTTTGGCGCCAAGGCCTCAAGCGCAACACCAGGGTGCGCTTCTGGAAAGCGCTTTATGGCATGTACCGCCATAACCCGAAGCGCTTCACTGGCTTCATATCGATCCTGGCCCACAACGAACACTTCCTCGAATACCGCGCAATCGTGCGGCGCGAGATAGAAGAGCAGCTAGCCACCCTGCCACCCGATCCCCCAAAGACCACAGCCGAACCGAGCCGCGAACTGCAGCCGGTTTAACGGTGGTAGTTGAATCCAGTCGACAAGCTCGGCTGGATTAAATGAATAATATTTATTCAATCTTGGACATATTCAATTCCTTGCTCAAGGCACGCCTGAGCCCGCTGCAGCTCTCTGCCTAGGTAAAGAGCGTGATCAAGACAGGTGAGCGGGTGGGGGCCTGGCCCTTCGGTTAGGTCCATACCCAGTTGCTTGGCACTGCAGCCCCGGAAAACTGCCAAGGGCTCGCGAACATCGCCGCCGCCGCAGCTCAATACCTCTCCTGTATCGGGATCGGTGGCCAAGCCCCGCTCATCGATGCCATTGCCGTAGTGCTCAACCACCAGCTCCGCCGCCTCGCGATCGATGCGAATTAGGAAGTAGCCGGCTGGGTCTAAGGCGATGAACCGCTGGGAGAGCTGGTCATCGAGCTGTTGGCGGCTGGGAGGTACTTCAGGCATGCGGTGGATCGTAGGCAGCCGTAAAAGGCAGCTCCGCATTCATGGCCGCCATCAGCTCGGCCATCTCCGTGTTGGCTCCAGGCAACCAGCGCTGCAGGATCGCAGCAAACCGTGGATCGCTCCAGCGGTGCAAGCTGACGCGGGGCTGGGCCACGAAACCCCGCCGGCGTTTGTGGCTACCGCCAGCGCCAGGGTCAAAGGCGCGGATGCCGCGCTCGATTGCCCACGCAATCGGAGCGTAATAACAGACCTCGAAATGCAAGCAGTCAATCTGCTCATCACTGCCCCAATAACGCCCCCAGAGCTGGTCGCCGGCGTGGACGCACAGGGACATGGCCACCGGCTCGGCTGGATCGCCGCGATGGGCACTGAAAAGCACCAGATGGCGCCGCAACTGCGGATCGGAGGCCAGGGCAGCAAAAAAGGTCTCGCTCAGATATTTGCTGCCCCAAGCCCCCCAGCGACTGCAGTGCTGGGCATAAAAGTCATACATGCGCCCAACTAAAGCCGGCGGGATTGCCTCGCCCAACAGAGGGGTCACCGTGAGGCCAGCGGCTGCCACCGCCTGCCGCTCCCGCTTGATGTTGCGGCGCTGGTTGGCATTGAAGCTGGCCAGATAGGCGTTGAAATCGTTGTGGCCGGGGTTGATCCACTGGCTCTGCTGATTAACCCAGGCAGCACAGCCAGCCGCTTCAGCCAGCGGCTGCCAACCTGGATCCACATAAAGAAAATTGCAGCTCAGGATGGCGTGCTGGCGGCAGAAGGCATCGATCAGCTCAAACATCAAAGCGGTTAACTCCGCCTCGTCCTCAGCGGGGTCGACCAGGAAGCGGTACCCCTGCACCGGGCTCACCGGGCTCATGCCCACCAGCTTTGGGTAGTAGCGCAGGCCCAACTGGCCAGCGAGCTGGGCAAAACTCTGGTCGAAAACGAATTCGCCGTAGCTGTGGCCCTTCAAATAGAGGGGAGCCACCGCCAGCAACACCTCGCCGCGCCACAGGCCCAGATGACAGCCCTGCCAGCCCTCCCGCGGTGCAATGCTGCCGCTGGCCTCTAGCTGTTGCAGCCAGCGCCAGCGGTAAAAAGGCAGCTCTTGGGGATGCACTGCTGCCAGCAGGGCATCCCAACGATCTTCAGGAATGTCGGCGAGGCTTTGATGCCAGCGAGCCTGCAACTCAGCCATGGCTGCAACGGGGGCACGCAAGGAGCAAAACTAACCACAGCTGCGCAGCCCTGGTGCCCCGACCGATCCATGCCCTGGCCGCCCCGGTGCAACTGTTCGCACCCGTATTGCTGGCG
This sequence comes from Cyanobium sp. NIVA-CYA 375, assembly GCF_056108345.1. Taxonomy (NCBI): domain Bacteria; kingdom Bacillati; phylum Cyanobacteriota; class Cyanophyceae; order Synechococcales; family Prochlorococcaceae; genus Cyanobium; species Cyanobium sp. NIVA-CYA 375. The sequence continues at coordinate 16,967 of NZ_JBSYHW010000024.1, forward strand.
AGCCTGCTGCTGCCGGTATTGCAGCTGGTGCGCCCCCAATTGGAGCAAAGGCTCAAAACCGTTTGCGTGGAAACCGCAGCTGCCGGCAATGCCAGCCTGGCCGCCAAATTGGAAGCTCCTTGTGCCCAGCTGGCCCGGCCCACCAGCCAATGCCTAGTGGAGGAAACCGCCTCGAGTGGTCGCGGCCTGGCTGTGCTGGGCGATCTGATCCGCAGCGACTTCGGCCCCGACAGCGAATTAGTGCTGAAACGCTGCCTAGCCCGCATGCTGGGCCTGCCCGCCGACACCCTCCAGCAGGTTTCCCTGCGGGAGCTGGCTCAGGGCTTCGCCAAAACGCGGCAGTAGCGCAGCAGCAACTCCTCACCCTCCAGACGCCGGTGCTCCTGCAGGCACCACTCCCCAACCTGAACTGCGGCCTCCAGGGGCAACCAGGCATGGGGTCCGCCCAGCAGCCGGGGGCAAAGGGTCAGCTGCAGCTCATCGATCCAGCCTTCGGCCAGCAAGCTGGCGGCAAGGGTCGCACCGCCCAGCAGCACCAGCCGCTCCAGCCCCTGATCCGCCAGGGCAGCCAGGGCCCCACCCCAGCTCTCCAGATCCAGGCGACGATCAAAAGCCGGGGCTAGCGGCGATCGCTTGGGTGTCAGCAGCCAGCGCTGCAGCGGCTGCCGCCAGAAATGCAAACCTGGAGAAAAATCGTTGCTACGACTCACTACTACGGCCACCGGCTGCTCAGCGCGGCCGCTGGCTGCACGCTGGGCCCGTAGATGAGGCGCCCTAATTAGGCAGGTACTGCCATGGCAACGCAGGGTTTCGGCACCGATCAGGCAGCCATCAGCCCAGGCCAGGGCCGCCTCCAACACCTGACGATCGCCTGCCCCACCCAGCTGGGCCGCTCCACCTTGCGGGGGCGCCAAGCGGCCATCCAGGCTGACGGCCAGCACCAGCCGCAGCACGGGGCTCAGCCAGCCACCAGGGCTTCGAGCGCCGCAGGCACCATTTCCAGCTGGGGAGTTTCAGCAAACACCTCGGCGGCGTTATTGGGGCTTTCCTGCAGACGCACCTTGTGCAGGCGGGCGCCGGTGGCTGCAATTGGGGCGCTTAGCAGGTCGGCGATGTGAAGAGCGATGTTCTCAGCGGTAGGCACCGTGCTGGCGAAATGCTCCACGTCCTTGTTCAAAAAGGTGTGGTCGAAGGGCTCCACCACCAGGTCGTCGACGAGCTGCTGCAGAGCCGCCAGATCACAGACCATGCCGGTGCGGGCATCGATCGGGCCGCGGACGGTTACATCGAGCAGGTAGTTGTGGCCGTGGCCATGGGGCCGGGCGCACTTGCCGTAGATAGTTTCGTTTTCGCCTTGGGAGAGCTCGGGCCGGGCCAGGCGATGGGCGGCGGCGAAGTGGGTACGGATCGAGAGAAAGGCTTCCATGGGGGTTGGGGCGGAGCCGGGGGCGAGCAGGTCGACCCAGAGCGTGTCGGTTTCGTGCAGACGCAGCCCCACCAGGGGCAGCTGGGGGGCAAGACGGGTCCAGATGGCCTGGCAGAGAGCTTCGGTGGTGGGCAGCTTGCCCTCAGGACGATCCAGATCGAACTCAGGCCAAGCCTCGTTGAGGAAGCGAAAATCGAGCTGGGCCGTCACCTCAGCCCGGATCGCGTGCTTCACCTCAGAGAGATTGAGCACCATGCCGTCCGCATCGAGCGGACCAGCCATGGCCACCACCAGGGTGTAGTTGTGGCCGTGGCCGGGGGCCAGGCTGCAGGGTCCGAAGCGGGCCTGATTCTCTTCAGCGCTGAGCTCCGGCAGCCAGTAGCGATGACTGGCGCTGAAGGTGGCCCGCCTGGTAATTACGCAGGGGCGGCCCCGCCCGTGGCTAGAGCTGGCCGAGTTCGGCGAGAAACCTGAGGCTGTTGCAGTAGCCGTCATCGCCCGGGTAGGTGGCACACCATCCTAGAAACGGGCAAGGGCCAAGGCGTCGAACCAGGAAAACCCCGCCATGAATAAACCCCCATCGCCGAGCTTGGCCCAGCGCTTGCAAGGGCTAAACGTTTATTTGATCGGCATGATGGGCGCCGGCAAAAGCGCCGTCGGCCGCCCCTTGGCCGCAGCGCTGGGCTACCGCTTCCTTGATGCCGACGCTGCCCTGGAGCAAGTCGCTGGCCGCACCATCCCCGAAATCTTCTCCACTGACGGTGAAGCCGGCTTCCGAGAACTGGAAACGGCGGTGCTTGGCCAGATCGCCAGCTGGCATTCCCTGGTGGTGGCCACCGGAGGTGGAGTGGTGACCAGGCCCGAGAACTGGGGCCACATGCGCCAGGGGGTGGTGGTGTGGCTGGATGCGCCTGCCCCATTACTGCTGCATCGCCTGCGAGCCGATTCCACCCCCCGGCCCCTGCTGCAGGCCGGTGATCCGGGCGCCCGCCTAGGCGAGCTGCTGGCCCAACGGAACCCGCTTTATGCCCAGGCCGACCTGCGGGTGCAGCAGGCTGGAGCTAGCCCCGCCCAGGTGGCCCAGCAGGTGCTGGCCGATCTGCCAGCCATTCTCAAAGACCCAGCTGCGGCGCCTGAGGCCCCGGTGGAGCTGCGCCAGGCCGATGGCCAGATCACGCCATCCCTCAACTGAGTTCCCCCCTTAGCCAGGCGGTTCGATCCGCACCGCAAACCACTGAATCGTCAGGCCAGGCGCCAACTCCAGTTCGCAGGCGGTTTCCAGCAGTCGCTGGGCCTGCAAGGCCGGGCTAGCGAGAGCGGCCAGATCTGCCGGAACCGGCTCCAGCTTGGCAAGCCGGGCCTCAAGCCAGGTCAGGGTTTCGGCCGCCGTGAGAATCCGCTCGCCGCCACCTGGCTCCAGCACCACGTAATGATCAAGCTCCCGCAACAGGGGATCGGACATGACTGGAGCCCTACTGGCGCCCATCCTGGCGCTGCTGCTGGCGATGGGGCCGGGCGTGCTGGCGGAACGGGCCGCCCACTGGCCCGAGTGGCGCCTGCCCGCTCCCCTGGAGCGACCCTCAACTCGGGCAGGCCACCAGGACCTGACCTACCCCGACTGGATGGCCGGGCGCTGGCAGGTGCGCAGCGATGACCTGGACTACGAGGTGCGCTTCAGCCCCGACCCAGGCGGAGCGGTGGTGGGCGATCGGGCCTTTAATGCCACCGCGATCGGCCGGGCCCTGCTGGGCGCTGCCCTGCTGCAAGTGCGCAATGATCCGACCAACCCAAACCGCCAGATCGCCTTGCTGGCGGGTGATCAGCAACTGGAATCCACGGTGGTGGGACGCCGCAGTGAGCCGCCCAATCCGACCGACTTCTGGGCCGACGAACTGGCCCTGCAGGTACTGCACGGCCCCGGCGACCCCCGGGTGAGCCGGGTGGAAACCCTGAGCCACTACAGCCAAAATCCCGACGGCACGGTGACCACCGAGCAGTGGCAGGCCAGCTATCCCTCCCCTGCCCTAGGCCTGGCCGCCGCGGCCAGCAGCAGCGGCCATTTCCAACTAACCCTGACGCCGCTCAGCCCCGACCCGCTTCCAGCACAATCCGATCCCGCCAATTGAACAGGGGCTCAAGCAGCGGGTGGTCGGCGATGCCGCTAACCCCCTGGCCCGCCAGGGGTGCACCACTGCTGGCCGGGAATTTGAGCAAGCCCAACTGGGCGGCAACAGCCAGATCGGCAAGGGTGAGGCGATCACCCACCAGATAGGGCTGATCGGCAACCAGCACAGCCAACTGCTCGAGGTTGGTCTGCAGCTGATGGCGCTCAGCGCTGCCCACCACCGTTGCCACCGCCTCGCCGACGCCCGCCATCACGGCGGCGGGCAGGTTGCTGACCAGCTGACGCAGGGGGCCCGGGGTCGAATCGGGCAGCAGGGCGGAGCGCAGCAGCGGATCAACAGCCGCCGCTTGCACCAGGGCAAGCCGGCAGCCGGCAGCAAGGGCCGTATCTGCCCAGTCTTCGATTAGCAGCACCCGGGCTCGCTCAGCCGGGGCCTCGGGCAGCAGCAGCGGCTCGGGGTGATGCCGCTCCAGATAAAGGGCAATGGCGGTGGAGTCGGCAATTACCTCACTGCCATCAACCAGCACTGGCACCTGGCGCTGGCCCGACAGGCGGAAGAGTTCCAGCTGGCCCAAGCCGGGCGTGACCTCGACCACGGTGTAGTCGAGCCGTTTGGCGGCCAACACCAGACGCACCTTCTCGCAAAAGGCCGAATGCCTGAACTGGTGCAGTTCCATGCTTCAAACCTGACCTCTGGGCGGCAGAGTAGCCAGCAAGCAGCAAGGACCGACCACCCCGGGCGATGAAGGACTTCTTCCTGAATGTGACGCGCTACCCGCGCTACCTGGTGGCCTTTGGCCTGGGTGTGGCCAATTCGGTGTTCGAACCGCTGGCGGCCCGGGGCCGCAATCCGGTAACGGCGGTTGCCCTGATTGGCGCCGGCGTCAGCGGCTTGCTGAGCCTGGGGCTGATCCTGCATGCGATGGTGAACCCAGCACCGCTGGCATAGCCATGGCACAGAGCCGACGGGTGGAGCGGGTGGCCTCCCTGATCCGCCGCGAAATTAGTGAGCTGCTGATTGGCGGCATCAAGGACGAGCGGGTCAACCAGGGGATGGTGAGTGTCACCACCGTTGAAGTGGCGGGCGATCTGCAGCACTGCAAGATTTTTGTGAGCGTCTTCGGCAGCGACGCCGACAAAGAGCAAGCCATGGCAGGGCTGCTTTCGGCCAGCGCCTTCGTGAAGGGTGAGCTGAGCCGGCGGCTGAAGATGCGGCGCACCCCTGAGGTGGTGTTTGTGCTCGATCGTGGCATCGAAAAGGGCACCACAGTGCTGGGGCTGCTCAATCGCCTAGAAGACGAGCGGCAGGAGAAGGGCGAACCAGCCGAAGCCAGTGATCTCTGAAGCAAGCGCGACCCAAGCCACGGGTCCAGCCCTGCTGCGCCTGATCCACCAGCTGATCGTGGTGCGGGCCAGCGGCAAACTCGCCGACCATCAACGCGGCTACCCCCGCTGGGAGCTGCCCAACAACAAGCTCCGCAGCCTGCTGGAGGCCGGTGTGGGCGGCGTGATCCTGCTTGGCGGCAGCGCCGCCGAGATGGCCCTGCGCTGCACCCAGCTGGGCCGCTGGGCCGCTGGGCCGCTGCTGCTCTGCGCCGATGTGGAGGAGGGGGTGGGCCAGCGTTTCGACGGCGCCACTTGGCTGGTGCCACCCCTAGCCCTGGGGCGCCTCTACGGACGCGAGCCCCAACAGGCGCTTGAGCTAGCCGAACGCTACGGGCAGTGCACGGGCCGGGATGCCCGGGCCTTGGGGCTCAACTGGGTGCTGGGGCCGGTGTGCGATGTCAACAACAACCCGGCCAACCCGGTGATCAATGTGCGGGCCTGGGGGGAAGATCCAGCCACGGCCGGGGCGCTGGCAGCAGCCTTTGTGCGCGGCGTGCAGGCAGCTGGGGTGCTCGGCTGCGCCAAACACTTCCCAGGTCACGGCGACACCAGCAGCGATTCCCATCTCACCTTGCCCCTGCTGCCCCACAGCCGCGAGCGGCTGGCGGCGATCGAGCTACCGCCGTTTCAACAGGCGATCGCTGCTGGAGTGGCCTCGGTGATGACCGCCCACCTGCTGCTGCCGGAGCTTGATCAAGAGCGGCCAGCCACCCTGTCCAAGCCGGTGCTTACCGGGCTGCTGCGCCAGCAGCTGGGCTTCGCTGGCTTGATCGTGACCGATGCCCTGGTGATGGACGCGATCACCGGGAGCTACGGCGCCGGGGAGGCGGCCGTGCTGGCCCTGGAGGCCGGGGCCGATCTGGTCTTGATGCCCGCCGATGCGGATGCCGCCATCGCCGCCATCGCTGAAGCGGTGGCCGGCGGCCGGCTCAATGTTGAGCAGCTGGAAGCCAGTGCCGAGCGCCGCCTTCAGGCCCTAGAGCGCTGCTCTGGATCTGGATCCGGGGCGGCCTTGGCCGTTGCCGATCCGGAGGCGGCCGCCCAGCCCAACCAGGCCCTGGCCCTGGAGCTGGTGCGAGCCACCATGGAGACAGCCGGCAGCACCGGCGCCGCCACCCCCCAGGCCGGCATCAACCTGATCAGGCTCGACTCGGCCATAGCCGCAGCCGCCGCAGTGCTGAGCGCCACCGCTCCAGCCCTGGCTCGGCCCGAATCCCGCGGCTGGCGCACCGTGCTGCTGGAGGCCCGCAGCCCCAGCCCTTGGACCACAGACGCCGACGCCCCCCTTGCTCTGGAGCGGCTCGGCCCAGGACAGGTGCTGCTGCAGTTGTTTGTGCGAGGCAATCCCTTTCGCGGCAGCGCCGGCAGCGCCGAGCCCTGGCCCGCGGCCCTGCGCCAGCTAGCAAGGGCCGGAAGGCTGGCGGGGCTGGTGGTTTACGGCAGCCCCTACCTCTGGGAGGAGCTGCGCCCGCTGCTGCCGCCTGGCGTCCCTGGCGTCTACAGCCCCGGCCAGATGCCCCTGGCTCAGGCCGAAGCTCTGCAAAGACTGGGCAGTGGACTGGGGCTGGGAGACACTGAAGCAAGCGCTGGCTTCACCGACTGAGCCGGAGCCGAGCTGTCTGTTTCTCGCCCCGTCCCCATGCGGCCAATGCTCAGTCTCTCGATGATCGTGCGCAACGAAGCCGAGCGGCTGGAGCGCTGCCTGGCCTCGGTGGCGGGCTTCGTCGATGAAATGGTGCTGCTGGACACCGGTTCCAGCGATGCCACCATCGCCATCGCCGAGAGCTGCGGTGCGGTGGTGCACCAGCTGCCCTGGCCAGGGGATTTCGCGCCGGCCCGCAATGAGGCCCTGGGGCACGTGAACGGCGACTGGGTGCTGGTGCTCGATGCCGACGAGTGGCTGCTGCCCGAGGCCCGCCAGCCGCTCCAAGACCTGATGGCCGAGCCGGACCTGCTGCTGATCAACCTGCTGCGGCAGGAGCTGGGGGCGGCCCAGTCGCCTTACTCAAATGTGAGCCGCCTGTTTCGCCGCCATCCAGCCATCCACTGGAGCCGGCCTTACCACTCGATGGTGGATGACAGCGTGCTGGCCCTGCTGGAAAAGGAGCCCCACTGGCAACTGGCTGATTGCGCCGTGCCTGCCTTGGCCCACGATGGCTACAGCAGTGATCTGCTGGCCAGCGGCGCCAAGGCGAAGCGGCTGCGCCAGGCCATGGAGGCCGACCTGGCCGCCCAGCCGGGAGATCCCTACGCCTGCGCCAAGCTCGGCAGCCTGGAGGTGAGCGAGGGCAACCGCGAACGCGGCATCGCCTTGCTGCAGCAGGGATTGGCCCGGTGCCCAGCCAGCCGCCACCCCGAGCACTACGAGCTGCTGCTGCACCTGGCGATCGCCCTGGGCAGCAGCGACCCGAACCGCGCCAGCCAGCTCTACCGCCAAGCCCTGGAGCTACCCCTGCCGCCGCGGCTCACCCTGGCGGCCAGGCTGAATCTGGCCGCCCTGCTGCAAGAGTCCGGCACCAGGAGCCAGGGAGCCCTGGAAGAGGCCTGCGAATTGTGCCGCCAGGCCTGCGCAGCGGCGCCCGAACTGGCCCTCGGCTGGCTGCACCTGGGGATCAGCGAGCGGCGACGCGGCCAGCTGCCGGCGGCAATCGCGGCCTACCGCTCAGCCCTAGAGCGCGATCCAAGCCTGGCCGCCGCCCAGCAGAACCTGGCCGTGGCCCTGCTGCTCAGCGGCGACGTGCCAGGGGCACGCAGCGGCTTCCGTCAGGCGATCGCCCTGCTGGAGCAGCAAAACCGGCAAAGCGAAGCGGAAGCACTGCGGCAGCAGGCGGGCAGCATGGTCAAGCTGGATGACCAGTGATCCCCCTGGCCATGGCTCCTGAGTCTGATCTGAGCGGCCGCAGCATCGCCGTGACCAGGGCCGAAACCAAGCTAGGAGAAGCCCGGCGCCTATTTGAAGCCGCTGGCGCCACGGTGGTCGACCTGCCGGCCTTGGTGGTGACACCACCAGATGAATGGGGCCCCCTCGACGATGCCCTGGCCGAGCTCGATGATTTCCACTGGCTGGTTTTTTCCAGTGGCAACGGCGTTGAGGCCGTGGAGCAGCGGCTGCGCCGCATCGGCCGCTGCCTGGCACGGCGGCCCAGCCACCTGAAGATCGCTGCGGTAGGCAGTAAAACCGCCGCCCAGCTCGAATCGCTTGGAGCGCCCGCCGACTTCATCCCGCCCAGCTTTGTGGCCGACAGCCTGCTGGAGCATTTTCCCGTCTCGGGTTGGGGGCTGCGCCTTTTGCTGCCCCGGGTGCAGAGCGGCGGCCGCACACTTTTAGCGGATGCCTTCGCCGCTGCTGGTGTGCGGGTGGTGGAAGTTGCCGCCTACGAGACCGGCTGTCCCGAGGGTTTACCCAGCGCTGCGGTGGCCGCCCTAGAGCAACGGCGCCTCGACGCCATCACCTTCAGCAGCGGCAAAACCGTGAGCCACACCTGCCAGCTGCTGGAAGGGGCTTTCGGGCCCACCTGGAGCAGGCAGCTGGAGGGGGTGGCGGTGGTTTCAATCGGACCCCAAACAAGCGCGCGCTGCCGGCAGCTAATCGGCCGCGTCGATGCTGAAGCCGATCCCCATGACCTGGCTGGGCTAGTAGAGGCCTGCAGCCGCAGCCTCAGGGCTTATCCCAGAGCTCAGCCGTCACCGCCTGCTTGCCCTGACGCAGGGTGAGGCGACCGTTTTGAACATCGATGCTGGCCACGCTCCAACCCGCCGGCAGTAGGGGCGTGGTGCTGCCGCCTCTCTGGCCGACCCGCAAGGTGCCGCTCTCGCCAGCGAACTGCACCAGGGCTTCAGGGCGCCCGCCTGCGCGGATCACCCCATTGAAAACCAAACCAGAGGGCAGGCTGAGTAACGCTGGACGACCCGTGCCAACTGTTGGCCGGAGGATTCCCTGAGCTCGGGAAGGGGGTGTCGCCAGGGACGCAAAGGGATCGACACGCCCAGCGGCAACTGAGGCCACCACCTGACTGGAGCTGGGCAGGGGTGTCAATCCAGCCAGAGGTACCGTTGCCACAACTGGCGCTGACGCCTTAGGCGGTGAGAGCGCCGGGACGGTGGCTTGAGGCGGTGGCTCTGCAGCGCAGGCGGCCAACAGCAGGGCAGCACCAATGGCAGCGCCGAGGGATTCAGAGATTACGGGCTTCAACGAGATCACGGAATCGGTCAAGGTTTGCCTGAAGCTCCCTAGTCACAATTCCACCCAAGATGCTGGCATCCATCAACGGTGCCAAGACCCCGGGCAATTCATAGCTGACACTCAGCTTGACCGCCGTGAGCTCGGGAGCCTGCGAGTAAAAGCGCACCGCCCCTTTTGTGGGCAGACCTCCCACCGACTCCCAGTGCAATTGCTGGGCCTCCACCCGCTGACTGATACGGGCTTTCCAATGAAAGCGGAAGCCCTGCGCCGCCAAGGTCCAATCGGTGAGGTCGGGATCGTTGGGTTCGGTGACAACTGACTCGATCCAGCGCATCCACTTGGGCATCGCCTCCAAATCACTCCACACCTCCCACACCTGATCCACCGAGGCCCGGATCTCCGTGGTAACGCTGTGCTCGAGCCAACGGCCCATGGAATCTCCTATGCGAAAGGGGTGTTGGTGGCTAAAGCAGCCTGGCGGCCCAGGATCGCCGCTGCGGCCAAGCGCCCACTCATGGTGGCGCCTTCCATCGAATCGATGTAATCCTGCTTGGTGTAACTACCGGCCAGATAAAAGTTGGCTACCGGCGTAGCTTGGTCGGGCCGGTAAGGCTCCATGCCGGGTGCCTCGCGGTAGAGGGACTGGGCCAGCTTCACTACATTGCTCCACACCAGCTTCAGGCCCGCGGCCGAAGGAAACAGGCTTCGCACCTGGGCGTCAGTGTGGGCCACGATCTCTTCGGTTTTCTTGGGAATCCAGGGATCGCCTGGGGTAAGCACGCATTGGAGCAAGGAGCCCTGTCCCTGCTTGCGGTAATCCTCGGGGCTGGCCAGGGCCAAATCGGCAAAGCAGCTGAAGTCAGCGTCGGCGGTATAGAGCAAGTTGTCGAGGCCAGCGGGGCTGCTGAGATCGGTGCGGGCAGCGGCGGCGGCGGCGCCCGCACCGAGCTCGGTTACCCAGCCGTCGTATCTGAGCTGCACGGTGGCCACCGGCACGGCATCGAGCTTATAAATGTTGTCGAATAGGGGCCAGCGGCGCCAGGCTTTCGGCAGCATTCGCTGAATACCAGGCACATCGCAGGCGGCCAGATAGGTGTCTGCAACTACAGAGACATCGCCCTCAGGGGTGCCGAGAGTGAGGCTGCTCACTTGGGTAGCGGGCTGGCCATCGAGGCCGGCTGGCCCCTCCTCGAAATGCACCTCCGTGACCCGGTGGCGCAAATGCAGCCTGCCGCCGCGCTGCTGGATGTAGTCGAGGATCGGGCCCGTGAGCCAGCGGTGGGGCGAGCCCTTGAGCAGGTTGAGCTTGGATGCCTCGGTTTTGGAGGCAAACATCAAGAAGATCGTGAGCATGCAGCGGGCCGAGATCGACTCGCAATCAATGAAGCCCAGGGCATAGGCGATCGGATTCCACATCCGTTTGATGCTCTGCTCACTACCGCCATGGCCCACAAACCACTGCTGAAAGCTGATCCGGTCCAGGGCTCGGATCGTCTTCATTGCTCCCTCGTAGTCGACCAGGCCGCGCACAATCGGACTAGTGCCCAAGGCCAAGGCATTGCGCAGCTTGTCGACCCAGTCGAGCTGGGGAGTGGTGAAGAAGGCCTTGAGGCCGTTGAAGGGCGCGCCAAGGGCGAAGCGAAAATCCAGCTCCCGCAGGTCGCCGCCCGTGTTCACAAACAGGTGGGTGTGGTCCTTGGGCAGCAGGTTGTCGATCGCCCCCACCTTGCGCATCAGGGCGAAGAGGTTGGCGTAGTTGAAGAAGAACACATGCAGCCCCATCTCAATGTGGTTGCCGCCCTCATCCACCCAGCTGCCCACCTTGCCGCCCAGAAACGGCCGGGCGTCGTAAATATCCACCTGGTGGCCGGCATCCACCAGATCCACCGCCGCAGATAAACCGGCCAGTCCCGCTCCCACGATGGCGACCTGCACCCTTTCAACCCTCAGTAGTGCGCCGACTCTATGGAGACACTCCGCCAGGCAGCGAACAGGAAGCCTCCATACAGTGGGTGCAATTGGCGTAGATCTCTATGAGTACCGAAACTGTCACAGCTGTTGCAGCCCAGGCCCAGCCCACCTTCACCGCCAAAGACGGCAAGGGGATCCTGATCACCGAACCGGCCATGAAGCAGCTGGGGGCTCTGATGAATCAGCAGGGCGAGGCCAAGGTGTTGAGGGTGGGCGTGCGATCCGGGGGCTGCAGCGGCATGAGTTACACGATGGACTTCATCGAGGCCAGCGCGATCCTGGCTGATGACGAGCACTACACCTACGAACCTGCCGATGCTCCCAGTTTCGCGGTGGTGTGCGATCCCAAGAGCCTGCTCTACATCTACGGAATGCAGCTGGATTTTTCCTCAGCCCTAATCGGCGGCGGCTTCAACTTCACCAACCCCAATGCCAGCCAGACCTGCGGCTGCGGCAGCTCCTTTGCGGTGTAATGCCCATCGGGTGGCAATCTGAGCAGATGACCAGGCAAGCCGCCTCCCTATGACCTCAGCAGACGCACCGTCCCTGTTCGAGCAGGCCATGCAGCGCTACCAGGAGGGAGTGGCACCAGCTGATTTGATCGATAGCTTCGTCGCCATCACCGAGCAGTCCCCCAATCAGTCGGCGGGATGGACCTGCCTGGCCTGGCTGCAGCTGCTCGATGAGCAACCCCAAGCCGCCCTGCGCTCCGCCAAAACCGCCGTGCGCCTTAACCCCCAGGACCCCCAGGCCCGCATCAACCTGAGCCTGGCGATGCTGGAAACGGGGGCCAAAGGGGTGCGCGAACACATCGAAATTGTGCAGCGGGTGATGTTGGTGGCACCAGAGATGGCTGGCGAACTGCAGAAATCGATCGCTGATGGCCTGGTGCGCAAACCGGGCTGGAAGGCCATGGAGAAGCTGAAGGCCTGGCTGGCGGGTTGAAACCGGTTCTGCTACTCAGCAATGGCCACGGGGAAGACCTCAGTGGTGCCCTGGTAGCTGCCGAGCTGATGCAGCGGGGAATCCCGGTTGAGGCCCTGCCCCTGGTGGGCCACGGCAGCCCCTATCGCCAGCGGGGCGTGCCGGTGCTCGGGCGCACCCGCAGCTGCAGCACTGGCGGCCTCGGCTACACCAGCCTGGCCGGTCGCCTCAGCGAGCTGCTGGAGGGCCAGCTGGGCCATGTGCTCGGCCGGCTCCTGCTCCTGCGCCGCCGCCGCTGCCATTACGGCCTGGTGGTGGCCGTGGGTGATGTGCTGGCCGTGCTGGGGGGCTGGCTCTCGGGCCTGCCCAACGCCGTTTATCTGGTGGCTTACTCCAGCCACTACGAGGGTCGACTACGCCTGCCCTGGCCCTGCGGCTGGCTGCTAAACCAAGCGGGCATCAAGGCGATCTGGAGCCGCGATTCCCTCACCGCCAACGACCTCAGCCAGCAACTGAACCGTGCCGTGGTCTTCCTCGGCAATCCCTTCCTCGACGTGGTGAGCGCCGACACAAGCGAATCTCGGCCACTGCCGGCGTTGCAATTGGCGCTGGCGCTGGTTCCAGGCAGCCGCCTGCCGGAAGCGGCGCGCAATTTCGCTCTGATGCTGCGGGTGCTGGCGCTGTTGCCCGAGGAATGGGTGCGCAGCCAGCCCCTGCGGCCGCGCGCTGCCCTGGTGGCCGAGTTCGACAGCAGCTGCGTTGCCAAGCTGGCCGGCCCCCTTGGCTGGCGGCTCGAGGCAGGTGACCGGCTGGTTCGCGGCCCCCTGGCCGTTGAACTTGGCTGGGGCCAATTTGGGGAGATCTTGGCCTCCTCCCAGCTGGTGCTGTGCATGGCTGGCACCGCCGCCGAACAGGCCGTGGGGCTGGCTAAGCCAGTGCTTCAGCTGGTGGGACAGGGCCCCCAATTCACAGCGGGCTTTGCTGAAGCCCAACGCCGCCTGCTGGGCCCTGGCGTGCGCTGCGCCCCCGGCAGCAGCGGCAGTGCAGCAACCCTGGCCGCCACCGCCCAGCTAGCCCAGTGCCTGCTGGAGCAGCAAGGCGATTACAAGCAAGGACCAGTCCTACGCCAGTCCCTGGCGGCCATTGGCCTGGAGCGAATCGGCGCGCCCGGCGGCAGCCAGGCGATGGCAGCGGCGATCATGGCAATGCTGCGCCCTAATCCGGCCCCTGAGCTGCCATGACCGCACCTAAACCCTCCCCCACCATGCTGCAGCAACTCAAGGGATCGATGGACACCCTGCTGGTGGTGGATGTGTTTGTGGTGATTGCCGGGGCAATTTGGTTTGCCGTGGCCGTAACCCTGCACAGCCAGCACATCGAAGCCCCCCTGGAGTTGTTTCAGCGGCTGTGGGAGCCGCTTTTTACCCCAGCAATTGGCTTGCTGATGGGAGCAGCCCTGCTCAGTGGGGCGCTGGGCTGGTGGCAGCGGCGAGGGCAGCGCTGAGCTGGGGGTACTGGAAAGTGAACCCCTGGGCCAGCAAGCGCTCGGGCAGCACCTGCTGACCCTCCAGCACCACCTGGGCGCCGTCACCGAGCAGAAGCTGCAGGATCGGCGCCGGCACAGGCAACAGGCTGGGACGCCCCAGGGCCTTGCCCAAGGCACTGGCGAACAGGCCCATGGTGGTGGCTTCCGGGCTAACGGCGTTGTAGACGCCGCTGTAGGCGCCATCTTCAAGGGCCGTGGCGATCAGGCGGCAGAGATCGTGGCGATGAATCCAGCTCATCCACTGGCGGCCTGAGCCCACCGGCCCGCCGAAACCCAAACGGAAGATCGGCAACATCTTGCCGAGGGCACCACCATCGGGGCCGAGCACGATGCCGATGCGCAACTTCACCAGCCGGCAAGCAGCTGGGACCTGATCAGCGGCCGCCTCCCAGCGCTGGCAAATCTCGGCCAGAAAATCGCCACCAGCTGGGCTGGCCTCGCTGAAACGCGCCTGCGTACTTGTGCCGTAAAAGCCCACGGCTGAACCATTAACCAGCACGGCGGGGGGCTGCTCCAGCCGCGCCAAGGCAGCCACCAGCAGCTCCGTAGTGCGAACGCGGCTTTGCAGCAACAGCTGGCAGTGGGCCGGAGTCCAACGACGCTCAGCGATCGGCTCACCAGCAAGGTTCACGACTCCCTCCGCCGCGGCAAGGGCCTTGTCGAGGCCGTTGTTCGCCCAACTGGCCGGCTCGGCCGGATCTAGGCGTATGCAGGACAGTCGCTTACCAACCAGGGCCGGAAAGGGCTGGGGCTGGCGACTCACGAGGGTCAGCTCATGGCCTAGTTCGAGCAGAAAAGGCACCAGCTCGCGGCCAACAAACCCTGAACAACCCAGCAGCAGCAGCCGCATTTCAGACTTAACAGCTTGAGGGAGGCTAGGCGCTTGCAACTAAGACGAGCTGGTCTGGGCTGCCCGGAGCGCCTTAGCCTGAGCCAACAGACAAACTCACCATGGCTGACGCCACCCCAGCACCTGCAGCCCAGACGCCCTTAAAGAAGGGCAGCCTGGTGCGGGTAAACCAAGCTGCTTACAGCGGCAGCCTGGAAGCCAAGGCAAGCGAAGGGCCGCTGCCGGGTTACTTGGCAGAAGGCCCTGGCGAAATCCTGGCCATCAAGGGCGACTATGCCCAGCTGCGCTGGCGACGCCCGGTGCCGGATGTGTGGCTGCGACTGGACCAACTGGAGGCCTTTCCGGCTTGAAAAGTTTTGCAGACCTTGGCAGAGCGTTGACTCTGACCAATTTTTGCCGCTTTTTTGCGCTCCTGCTGGTGGCCTGGCAGCCCTTCCCGGGGGAATACCGGGTGCCGTTGGTGGGTTCAGCCCTACTGGGCTTGGCTCTCACCTGGCGAGGCGAATGGCGAGCGGTGGCTGAACCAGCCAAACGGCTGGGTTTGCTGCTGCTGTGCTTGCTGATTCCAGGGTTGCTTTCCATACCCACATCACTAGCTCCCAGCAAAAGCTGGGGTGAAATCGCCTCAGTTGTGCTCGTTGGGCTGGCGGGCCTGAGCGTGCTCTACGGGCTGCGCCGCCAGCAAGATCACCGCTGGCTGCAGACCGGCCTAGTGATAGTGATTGCCGCTTGGATCGGCGATGGCCTGCTGCAAGCTCTCACCGGCGCAGATGTATTTGGCATCACGCCCAAAGCGGAGGGGATGATCAATGGCCCGTTCACTACTAATGGCATTTTTGGAATCATCGTGGCAGCGCTGACTCCCCTAGTGCTATGGGAGCCATTGAAACAACGCCAGCGCTGGGCCATTGCCCTGCTGAGCGGAATAGTAGTAACGGTGATTCTCTCAGGTCAGCGTAATAATCTTCTACTACTGGCTGTTGGCCTGATTGCGCTATCAAGTCTGTGGAGTAGGCGCACCCGCCTTATTGGCGCAGCGGCTTTAGTGGCAATCATGGTTGCTGTGTATCCATTTGCCCCAACCCTGCAACAACGGTCGAACTGGATGATCTCCTCCGGCAACCAAATAGCCAGTTCTCTGCAGGAGCTACGCGATGACCCAGGCGATACCAAATCAAGCAAGCGACTATTTGATTCCTTAAACCGCTTCACCTCCGACAGAGCTTTTCTTGTTGATGCAGGGCTAAAAATGATTCAAGATCGCCCCCTTACCGGGGTTGGCATCAATGCGTTCCGCCCCGCCTACCCGCTTTATGCCCAACTCACACCCCATGGCCATCGAGATACACCCACTCACGCCCACAACATTTACCTAGAACTGACAGCCGAAACAGGGTTAATTGGCCTTGGTGGACTGCTGCTCGCAATAGGACTTGGCTGGCGCTGGTTTGCGTTGGCATGCCAAGAAAGGCAAAGAATGGCAGCACCCTATGCAGCCACATTGCTCGTAATGCTTTTCCCACTGACAACCCATACCGTCCTATTTGCCGCCTTTTACTTCACCCTCATAATCATGATACTAGGAGGCTTTTTGGCAGCCCTCTTTTCTCCTGAGGCAATCAACTCACCCACCTAACTCCCGCCGCTGCGCCTGCAGGGCCTGACGGCGCAGGCTAGCTTGCTTTAAAAGCTCTCGGCCATCGTGCACGTATGAATCCACGTAGCCCATGGTGTAGCGCTCCAGCTCAGTTAGAGCATCTTTAACCAGGCTGAGGCAGTGATAAAGATCAAGGGCAAATACTTGGGCCCCTGGTGGACAGACCTGGGAACGGTAGATCAACTCAACCTTGTCGACGCGGGCCTTACCCTGCTCAAGGAAGGCACAGAATGACTCCATCAAGGTGTCGTCGTAGGGATCGGCTGAAAGGGCCTTGAGCTGGGCTGGGAACGGGTTGATCACCTGAGCCAAAAGCCGATCGATAGGGGCATATACCTGCTGCAACCACTGCTGCAAAACGGCATCAGTGGCGGCGCTGCGTGTCGACTGGGCTCGGGCCCGCTTCACGGAAAAGCTGGCGCCAGCAGGATCTAAAGAGGTGGGCGCTGTGAGGTCGTGGCGGCGGCGGCGATCGGCGTCGCGTAATACCTCCCAGGCTGCGTTTAGGGCCAGGATTGTGCGGTCATCACCGCCGGCATCCGGGTGGTGTTGCTTCACCAGGGCCCGGTAGGCGGCCTTGATTTCAGCGCCGCTGGCAGTGGGTGAAACACCCAGCACGCGATAAGGATCGGCAGTGGGTTCAGCAGCAGCCAGGGCTCAGCCTCCGCAAGCAAAGGAATTTGATGATGACTTTAGGAACTCAGGCCGCGCTGCCTGCCGATATCGCTCCCCAACAAAAAACCCCAGCCGAGGCTGGGGTTGATTGAGGTGTGTGTGTTGAGAAGTGGAGAAGGAAAGGACCGGAGGTGTGTGAGGAATCCGGTCCAGTTAGCTTCTGAGGATCAGAACTTGAAGGTAGTCTTGATCAGTGCACCGTAGGTGTCGTCGCCAGTACCAGGGGCGCCGCCCAGAACTTGTGAGTTCTCAATCCAGAAGAAGGCGGGGGTCACGCTGATATTGTCGGTGACCTGGAACTTGTACCACAGTTCATAGGCGAGGTTGGACTGGCCGTTGTCTGTGATGATGCCGCGGGTTGTGGGAGCTCCGGTCTGGAGTTGACCGGAGGTGCCAATCGCCATGCCAAGGGCATTGCCCTTCATGAAGAGGTCAGCCCACTGCAGGCCCACCATCCAGCTGTAGTTGTCGTCAGCAATAGGAAGATTGGAGGTACCAAAGCCAACACCAGCGCTGATCGAGGGGATCCAACCGGACTCCTCAGGCTGCCAGTAAGCACTCAGACCACCATTCCCCAAGTAGGGGTTAGCGCCCAAAATACCAACTGTGTTGAACGTAGGATCGCTAGATCCGGCAAAATCTGCATAGGTGTAGGCCAGAGCCACACCCCAGTTTTTACCGGCATAACCAACCTGGGTTGTGAAGGTGTAGGCCTCATCAACACCCAAGGTGGAGTTTTCAGCAGCAATTTCGTTGGAAACGAAGTTGACGCTCATGCTGAAGCCATCTTTCTGATACCAGAGACCAGCACCAGCGCCCAGGTTGAGGGAGTAGGTACCGCCCGCACCGGCGTAGGTGAACAGATCCAGGACGCTGTCACCGGGATACAAGCTGGGCCACATAGCCAGCATGTCGTCCTGACGAACCTTCGCACCAAAGGTGGCGGTGAAGTTTTCGCCAATCGGGAACTGATAGAAGAGGCGGTTGATGCCAACCGTGTCTTGGCCACTGGTGGTGCCGGGACCAGTTGTTTCTTCCTGGAAGGCGGTTTCCAGGGTGGTGTTGCCGTTGCCGAAGATGGAGTTGGCGAAGTTGCCGGAGCGCAGGGTGGTGCGCAGCAGGTCCTTGCCGGTGAAGCTGGTGTCGAAGATCAGGCGAACGTCATAGTTGAAGGTGACTTCGCTGGCATCGTTGCCATTTAGTCCAATCACACCACCGGGGTTAGGATTGTTGGCAGCATTCGCACCCTGGCTGGCACCACCCAGCACCATGGTGGCGATACCCTTCAGCTTGGTGGTGGTGGAGAACTGGTTAGCTTCCAGTTCGCCCACTTTGGCTTCGAGGCCATCCACACGACCCTTGAGGATGGCGAGTTCCTTCTCGAACTCGGCCATCAGCTTCTTGAGCTCGTCGGTCACTTCGGTGACGCGGTCGAGACAAGCGTTGAGCAGAGCAGCTGCTTCGAAGCGGGTCATGGCCTTGGCGCCCTTGTAGGTGCCGTCGGGGTAACCAGCGACGCAGCCGTAGCGCTCGATCAGGTTGGACAGAGCCTGGTAAGCCCAGTCGGTGGGCTTGACGTCAGAGAACTGGGAGATGCTGGTGACTTGCTCCTCGGAGGCGTACTTGTTGACGCCGTCCAAGTTGAGCTCAGCTGCGGTAGCGGCCATAGGGGCCAGCAGACCAAGCGCTGCAGGTGCAACCAGGAGTTGCTTAAAGAGTTTCATGGGTTCCTCACACGAGATGGCGCAATGCGCCGAACACATAATCACCCGGTATCACAGCAACCGCGCCTGGGCCTGTGACACTGCGCACAATGACACGCGCTCCCAAAAACGATGCCCCCGACGGGCACGGGGCTCGTCGGGGGCTCTCGCCGGGCCTGATTCAGCCGCGAAACCAACTAGAGGGCGTTCTCCGCGATCAGCAGACCCTGGGTGAAACAACTGGAACTCACGGGCACCTCCTCCTCGGGGGATTGGAGCCAGCCGGCGATGCATTCGGCAACATCCGGACCCGAGGGCTCGAACGCTGCCACATCACTGCTGACAGAACTTGTCAAATTTAGCCATTAAAAAAGCGCCTCCGTGGAGGCGCTGAGGCTGGTTTCGAATATCAAAACCAGAGTCTGATCAAAGAGCGTTGCCGCGGGGCAGAACCTCTTCAGGGAAGACGAAGTTTTCA